>JBEBGK010000446.1:0-4097 GCA_040081515.1 Chthoniobacteraceae bacterium | reverse complement strand
GAGTGGCGCCGCGATCCGCGCCTGTCCGGCGCATGACGCATTCTCTACCGTGACGGCTTCACTGCTCTCGTGGTTCACGCGATTTCTCACCGGCGTGCGGGCGCGCTGGCAGGGTTGCGCGCCGGTGGCGGAGCAGCGCGTCTATTTTGCCAATCACACGAGCAATCTCGATTTCGTCCTGCTCTGGTCAGTGCTGCCGGGGGAACTGCGGAGGAGGACGCGGCCCGTGGGAGCGCGCGACTATTGGGAGGGTGGATTGCGGGGATGGCTCGCACGGCGGGTTTTTCGCGCGGTGCTCATCGAGCGGCGCGCGGTGACGCGGGAAAATAATCCACTGGTTCCGATGCTGGAGGCGCTGGGTGATGGCGAGTCGCTGATTCTTTTTCCCGAGGGCACGCGGAATCCCGATGGCGAGGTGAATCCCTTCAAGCCCGGCCTTTTCCATCTCGCGAAGGCGCGGCCCGAGGTCGTGTTCGTGCCGGTGTTCATCGAGAACCTGAACCGCGTGCTCCCGAAAGGCGAAGTGCTGCCCGTGCCGATGCTGTGCTCCGTGACCTTCGGCGAACCGCTGCGGCTCGCGGAGGGCGAGGCCAAGCCCCAATTCCTCACCCGCGCCCGCGAGGCGATGCTGGCACTCCGACCACAATGAACCTCGACTGGCAGACGCTCTATCTTTTCGTCGGAATGCTCGGCCTGCTCACCGTGGCCAGCATCATCGGCGCGGTGCTGAAAGTGCGCGTGCAAAGCGAAAGCGGACGCCGCGTGGTGGACAATCTCAACGCCCGCACCCGCGCCTGGTGGGTGATGTGCGCGGTCTTCGGTGGCGCGCTCGCGCTCGGACGCACGGCGCCGGTGATCATGTTCGCCTTTACCTCGTTTCTCGCGCTGCGCGAATTCATCACTCTCACGCCGACGCGGCGCGCGGATCATCGCGCGCTTTTCTGGGCGTTCTTCATCATCCTGCCGTTGCACTACTGGACGCTCGCCGCGCGGTGGTATGGGCTCTTTGCCATCCTCATCCCGGTCTATGCGTTTCTCTTCATCCCCATCCGCAACGCACTCGCGAGCGACACGGAACATTTCCTCGAACGCACGGCGAAGACGCAGTGGGGGCTGATGGTGTGCGTGTATTGCGTGAGCCACGCGCCCGCGCTGCTCATCCTGAACATTCCGGGAATGCGGAATGGAAACGCGCGGCTCCTCTTTTTCCTCGTCTGCATCGCGCAGCTCTCGGACGTGCTGCAATACGTGTGGGGCAAGCTGTGCGGCAAACGTCCCGTCGCGCCGAAGCTCAGCCCGAACAAGACCATCGAGGGTCTCGTCGGCGGCGGACTCTCGGCCGTCGCCGTGGGTGCGGCGCTTTGGTGGAGCACTCCATTCACGCCGTTGCAGGCCGCGGCGCTGGCGGCAGTGATTGTCGCGATGGGATTCTTCGGCGGGCTGGTGATGAGCGCGATCAAGCGCGACCGCGGCGTGAAGGACTACGGCGAACTGATCCCCGGTCATGGCGGTGTCCTGGATCGGATCGACTCGCTCTGCTTCGCCGCGCCGGTTTTCTTCCACCTCGTGCGCTGGTGGTGGAATGTTGGGTAGGCGCGGGAAACGGCCCGCCGTGCGCGGGCGTGACAAGGCCGCGCGGTTCGCGTTCCAATCCTCTGCATGGCCACCTCCGAGTTCCTGCTGATCGACAACAGCAATTCGTTCACGAAATTTGCCCTGTCGTCGCGCGAACGCCTCGGGGCGGTGCGGCGGTTGCGGACATCGGAACTGGACGCCGCCAAGCTGCGAAGCGTCCTGAAGGGATGGCGTTTCAAGCGCGTGGTGCTCTGCTCCGTGGTACCGCAGAAGGCGGAGGTGCTCGAGCGCTTCCTCAGGGGCTTCCCGCTTCATCGCGTCAGTCATCGCAGCCGGCTCGGCGTGGGAATCGAGTATCCCAAGCCGCAGCGGATCGGTGCGGATCGACTCGCCAATGCGGCCGGGGTCGCTGCATTCCACGGAGCGCCGAGTGTGGTCGTGGACTTCGGCACGGCAGTCACTTTCGATATTTTGTCGGCCGAGGGGAACTACATCGGTGGCGTCATCGCGCCTGGCCTCGAGGCGATGACGGACTACTTGCATCAGCGCACCGCGTTGTTGCCGAAGATTTCGCTGCTCGAACCGCCCGGGCCCATCGGCAAGTCCACGCGCCACGCGATGCTCGCCGGGGCGGTCTATGGCTATCGCGGCCTCGTGCGTGAGATTTTGGCGGAGATTCGCAAGGCGATCGGTGTCCGCCGGCTGAAAGTGGTCGCCACCGGTGGCTACGCGGAGCTGATCGCATCCGGCGTAAAAGAGATCGCCGCGGTCCACGAGAACCTCACCTTGGAAGGTGCGCGGCTGATCGGCTGCCTGAATCTGTAACGCGGCCCTTTCGCCATGCACCGTTCCGGCTAAGATAGCGGGAGTCACCCGGTCGAATCCCTGATGTTTCCGCGGCCCCCACATTGCATCCTTGTCATCACGCTATTGGGCGCGATTCAGCTCCGTGCGGACGAGGGCACAGACTTTTTCGAGAAGAAAGTCCGGCCGCTGCTGGCGGAGCGCTGCATGGAGTGCCACAGCGCGGAGAAGAAGGTGAAGGGCGGGCTGCGGCTCGATTCGCGCGAGGGCTGGGCGAAGGGCGGCGATGCGGGGCCGGCGATCATTCCCGGCGACCTTGAGAAGAGCCTGCTCATCGAGGCCGTCCGCTACAAAAACAAGGACCTGCAGATGCCGGAGAAGCGCAAGCTGCCGGATGCGGAAATCGCCATCCTCGAGCAATGGGTGAAAATGGGCGCGCCCGATCCGCGCAGCGGCGGGACGGTGGCGAAGAAGCAGACGGGGCTGAGTGTCGAGGAGGGGAAGAAATTCTGGTCTTACATCGCGCCGAAGAAATCCGCGCCGCCGGTCGTGAAGGACACGGCGTGGCCGCGCAGTGAGATCGATCGTTTCACGCTCGCGAAGATGGAGGAGAAAGGGGTGCGGCCTGAGCCGGATGCCGCGCCGGGTGCGCTGTTGCGCCGCATCACTTACAATTTGATCGGGCTGCCGCCGACGCCGGAGCAGATGGATGCGTTCGACCAGGCTTGGAAAAGGAATCCGCAGTCCGCGGTCGAGTCGCTCGTGGACGGGCTGCTCGCGAGCAAGCATTTCGGCGAGACGTGGGGACGGCACTGGCTGGATGTGGCGCGCTTTGCGGAGTCGAGCGGCGGCGGGCGCACGCTGCTGTTCAAGGATGCGTGGCGGTATCGCGACTACGTGATCGAGTCGGTGAATGCCGATGTGCCGCTGGACCGTTTCATCCGCGAACAGCTAGCGGGCGATCTGCTTCCGGCGGATTCGGCCGAGGCGAAGCGGCGCAATCTTGCCGCGACGGCCTTCCTCGCGCTGGGCCCGACGAATTACGAGGAGCAGGAGAAGCAGCAGCTCCGCTTCGACGTGATCGACGAGCAGCTCGAGACGATCGGGCGCGCATTTCTCGGCCAGACGATCGGCTGTGCGCGCTGCCACGATCACAAGTTTGATCCCATCCCGCAGCGCGACTACTACGCGCTGGCCGGCATCCTCGCGAACACGCGGACGCTCTTCAACTACACCGACAACGTCGCGCGCTGGAATGTCGCGCCGCTCCCCGCCGACGGCGAGGATGAGAAGAATCTCCAGGCGTTCGAGGCGAAGGTCGCGGCGCTCGAAAAGGAGGTGGAGTCTGCGAAGGCCGAGCTCGCGAAACTTTCCAAGAACGTCTCGCAGGAGACGGTGAAACCCGGCGAGGCGATCGCGCCGGGCGACCTGCCGGGCATCGTGATCGACGACGCGGATGCGAAGGTCGTTGGCGAATGGAAGAAGTCGAAGCACGTCCGCAGTTTCATCGGCGAGGGCTACCTGACGGACGACAACAGCGGCAAGGGCGAGAAGACGATCACCTTTACCCCGACGCTGCCGAAGGCGGGCCGCTACGATCTGCGCATGGCTTATTCCGCGCATGAGACGCGTGCGAAGAAAGTGCCGGTGACGATTCAAAACAGCGGAAGCAGAACGGAGATCACCGTGGATCAAACCCTGCCGCTGCCAGCAGGCGG
>JBEBGK010000445.1:0-4105 GCA_040081515.1 Chthoniobacteraceae bacterium | reverse complement strand
ATCGGGGCGGGGGCGGGAATGGATTCGTCCGGTTCCTCGGCCTCGGCGGCCGTTGCCGACGCCTTCTTGCGGGGCGCGCGTTTGGCTGCGGTGCTTGCGGTTTTCCGGGCGGCGGCCTTTTTCGGGGCCGCCTTCTTTTTCGGTTCCTTCTTGTCGAGAAGGTCCGGGTTGTTTGGCTTGGTCATGGAATTGAAATTGATTGTTGAAGAGTGCCGCCGGTGCTCCGGCGATCACGGCTTCCGCGGTGAAGGCGGCGCTCCGGTTACAGGGCCTTTCGAGGGGCCTGCTCCAGTCTGGTAACGGGATTGCCCCGTCCAGTCCGTGCCGCGAGGGTGGTCTGCCCTGAAGGGCCGCCGAAGATAGGTCTGTGCTTTGCGTCGAGGGCAGCCTTCGGGCGCTGCACTGTGGACCACATATTGTGTCCAGCCGTCATTTGATATCGGGAAAAAGAAGAGATTGCGCAGCGGCCTTGAGAGATCTGTGACCTCGCTGAAACTTGGCCTGTTCAGTCGGGGAGACCAAAACCACTGACGCGATCGAACGGTCGGAGTAACGCAGATAGTTCGTGAGGCGTCAAACGGAATGTTTTCCCCGCCTTTCATCCGCGGCGCGCCTCGCCCAGCGCAGTTTCGCCGGTGAGGAACGGGGATTGGCGGTGCGCTCGGCGGGAGCGGGGCGCGTGACATCGCGGGAAATCTCCGCGTAAAGGCAGGCACGCAGGCCCGCCTGGAAGGCCTTCTTCACGCGGCGATCCTCGCCCGAGTGGAACGTGAGAATCGCGGCGCGTCCGCCCGGTCGCAGGCACGACGGGAGTTGGCGGAGAAAGGTTTCGAGCGCCGCGAATTCATCATTCACCGCGATGCGCAGGGCCTGGAAAACGCGTCGCACGGAGAGGTCGCTGTCCTCCTTCCGGAGCGTCGGCAATGCGGCGCGGATGGCGCGGGCGAGCGAAGTGGTCGTGGAATGGATCGAGCCCGCGAGCAGTGGCGCGAGCAGTTCCGCGTGCGGTTCGTCGGCATTTTCCACGAGGAGCGCGGCGAGCGCGGCGGGCCGGATCTTTCCAAGCAGCGCCGAAGCCGGCTGCCCGCGCTGCGGATTCATCCGCATGTCGAGCGGGCCCTCATGCTTCACGGAGAAGCCGCGCGCCGGCTCGTCGATCTGCATCGAGGAAAGGCCGAGATCGGCGAGGATGACGTCGGCGCCGTCGAGCCCCGCTGCCGCGAGAATCCCGTGCAGGCCGGCGAAATTGCTGCGATGCGCCTCAAGGACATCCGGCCCGAATCCGAGGGCGCGCAGGCGTGGCACGGTCTTTGGGAGTTCGATCGGATCGGCGTCGAGCCCGATGAGGCGCCCGCCGGGTTGCAGCAGGGGCAGCAGTTCGCGGGCGTGACCGCCATAGCCGAGCGTGCAATCGACCGCGAGATCCCCGGGGCGCGGCGCAAGCGCGTCGATGACCTCCGCGACCATGATCGGGCGGTGCATTCCGGCCGGGGTCTTGCCGGAGGCGACGACCTTCGCGACGGTCGCGGCGTGGCGGACGGGATCGTGCTCCTTGTATTTCTCCTCGAAACGGCGCGGGTATTTGCCGCTGTAACGGGGGCGCCTGCGATGGACCGCGGGAGCCGGCTCCGGTGGCGGAGTCTGCTCAGGATTTTCGGGCATGACGGGATCTGCGGGGTGACGATTCCAATTTTGCGCGGGTGCGGCCGGATGATTGGGAAAGTCGCCGGTAAACGCACGAAAAAGAAAGCCGGAGCCGAAAGGTGTCTGCGCCGCGGCGGGGACCTTCGACAGCGGATGCCTTTTGCGCTTCGCTGCGGGCCATGTCTCACCGGTCGGCCGTCCTCCTCCTGATCCTCACCTCCGTGCTCTGGAGCCTCGGCGGCGTGCTGATCAAGTCGGTGGATTGGCATCCCATGGCCAAGGCGGGCACGCGCAGCGCGATTGCCGCCGTGCTGATTTATTTCTGGATGCGACGCCCCCGGCTGGTGTGGTCGAAGAATCAGATCCTCGGCGCGGCGGCCTACGTGGCGACGGTGGTCCTTTTCGTCATCTCGACGGATCTCACCACGGCGGCGAACGCCATCTTTCTCCAGTACACGGCGCCTGCCTACGTGGCGGTGCTGGGATGGCGCATGCTCGGCGAACGGGCGCGAGCCGCGGACTGGGCATGCATCGGACTGGCCGTGGTCGGCATCGCGCTCCTGTGCCGGGACGGATTGGTCGCGAACAGTCTTCCCGGGATTCTCGCCGGGATGGGGAGCGGCATGGGCATGGGGCTCATGGTCGTCCTCCTGCGTCGCGAAAAGGACGGATCGCCCGAGGCGACGCTGCTCCTGGGCAATATCGCGGCGGCCGTCATCGGGATTCCCTTCGGCTTCGGAAAAATGCCGTCTGCTCTCGAATGGGGGCTGTTGGGCGTTCTCGGCGTGTTTCAACTGGGCCTCCCCTACATCCTCTACGCCCTCGCGATCCGGCGGGTCTCGGCGTTGCAGGCCATCCTTATCCCCCTGCTGGAGCCCGTGTTAAACCCGCTCTGGGTGTTCCTTTTCAAGGCCGAAGTCCCCGGCTTTTGGAGCATGATCGGGGCGTGCCTGGTCCTCGGAGGCGTGCTCCTGCGGAGCCTGGCCGGGACGGGGAATCCGAAAGGGTGAAAAAAAACCGCGCTTGTGCCCGTTAGCTGCTCTCTCTCGGGCAGCTACAATCAGGAAATGGTAACGTCCACAAATCCGACAAATCTTCCAGGACCGGCGGGTGCGAGACCGCGTCCAGTGGACGGGGTTTCCGGCGAGTTGCCGGGATACGACATGCTTTTCGAGCGCGCGCCGCTGCCGATGTGGATCTGCGACGCGAAGTCGATGCAGTTTCTCGCGGTCAATTTCGCGGCGCTCAAGCGCTACGGCTGGACGCGCGATGAATTCTCGAAGATGACCATGGATCAGTTGCTGCCGCCGAGCGAGGTCGCGGCATTCCTGGATTACCGGCAGCAGGTCGAGTCGCGCGGCGCGGGGCTGAACCAGGCCCAGAACTGGCGCCTCAAGACGCGGGACGGGGAGATCGTGGGCGTCCATACCGCGTGGCAGAATGTCAATTTCCGCGGCCGGCGCGCCGTGCTGGTGACGCTCACAGACCGCTCCGGCCATCTGCGCGCGGAGGAGGAGAATCGCGAGCTCGCACATGTGCTCAACCTCGCCTCCGACGCGATCATCGTCTGCAATCTCGACCGTGAGATCCGGTATTGGAACAAGGGCGCGGAACGGCTCTACGGCTGGAGCGCCGAGGAAGCGGTGGGCAAGCGCATGCACGAACTCCTGAAGATCGACCAGGAGACCTGTCTCGGCTGCCTCGCCGGGCTATTCGAAAAGGGCGGCTGGAACGGACAGATGAAGCACGCCCGCAAGGAGGGGGCGGAGGCGATCGTGAACAGCCGCTGGACCCTCGGTTGCGATGACGAGACGAAGCAGCCGAAGTCGGTGCTGATGATCAATTCCGACATCACCGAGACGAAGAAACTCGAATCGCAGTTCCTCCGGGCGCAGCGGCTCGAGAGCATCGGCACGCTCGCGAGCGGAATCGCGCATGATTTGAACAACATCCTCTCGCCGATCCTCATGGCGACCGGGATTCTCCGCCAGTCGCTGGGACCCGAGGATCAGCAGATGGTCAGTATCATCGAGGGCAGCGCGGAGCGCGGAGCGGGCATCGTCAAGCAGGTGCTCACATTCGCCCGCGGTGTCGAGGGCGAGCGCGTGCTGCTGCAGCCCAAGCATCTCCTCACCGAGATGGTGAAGGTGATGGTGCAGACCTTTCCGAAGAACGTGGACATCAAGACGCACTTCGCGCCGGATCTCTGGACCGTCTCGGGCGATGCGACGCAGCTCCACCAGGTGCTTCTGAATCTCTGCGTGAATGCGCGCGACGCGATGTCGCCGAACGGCGGAACGCTCAAGGTCTCCTGCGAAAACGTGGAGGTGGACCAGGAACTCGCCAGCCTGAATCCCGGGGCCTCGCTCGGCCCGCACGTGTGTTTCCTCGTCACGGACTCCGGCACCGGCATGACGCCCGAGGTGATGGAGAAGATTTTCAACCCCTTCTTCACGACGAA
>JBEBGK010000444.1:0-4106 GCA_040081515.1 Chthoniobacteraceae bacterium | reverse complement strand
GATCAATCTCGCGGGCCGCACCGTGAACTGCCGTTACACCGCGCGAAACCGCAGGGAAATCTAAGACTCGCGGCTGAAGCCCACCGCCGTCCTCGGCGCGGTGATCGCGAATTGCGCGCGGCCCCCGAGGGTCTGGCTGAATTCCAGCTCGGCGACCATCTACCGTCACGCGCTGGATCGTCCGATGGACGAGGCAACCGGCGAAATCGGCAGCGGCTTTTCCGTGGACGTCTGCCAGCGGTGGGAGCGCGCGTTCCTCGATCCGCCCACGCCCGCCACCCGGCGCGTCGCGCTGCGGACGGCAATGGTGTTCGGTCCCGGCGCGGGCGGCGTGTTCGAGGCGTTCCACCGCATCGTGCGAATCGGACTCGGCGGGACGCTGGGCCGCGGTGATCAGTTTGTTTCGTGGATTCACGAGCGTGATTTCGCCCGGGCGGTCGAGTGGCTGATCGCGCACCCGGAGATCGAAGGTGCGGTGAATCTCACCTCGCCGACTCCGCTCCCGAATCACGAGTTCATGCGCACGTTCCGCGAGATCTGCGGGGTTCGCATCGGGCTTCCTGCGACGCGCTGGATGCTGGAAATCGGCGCGTTCTTTCTCCGCACCGAGACCGAGTTGTTGCTCAAGAGCCGCCGGGTGGTGCCGGCCCGGCTGCGCGACTCGGGATTCGTGTTTCAGTTTCCCGAATGGCGCGCCGCCATTGGCGAAATCGTCCCTCGCGCGTGATTGGCTACTCGCGCGGCTTGGTCACCGTCACGTCGGCCTTGTAGCTGCCGAAGACGGTGATGACGAGGACGCCGGTGTTCTCGCCTTCCTTGTGGCCGTCGAGCGCGATCGGCGTGGATGAAGCAGTGGCGTCCGTCTTCACCAGCGGCACTTTCACGAGCGGTTCCTTCTCCTTGCCGTAGATGCCGAGTTCCAGCGTGCCGGCGTCGGTCTTCGAGACACCCATGTAGTACACCTCCACCTTCACCTCCTTCTCGTTGTCGGAGACTGCGACCGTGCGCAGTTTCGCGGGGTCAGGCGCTGCGCTTCCCACCTGCGGGACGACGTTGCGCATCCAGAGGTGGCCAAGCGGAGCGGACCCGCTCCCCGCGCCGGCAACTGTTTCGGGGGTGAGCTTCCGGTCCGGCAGCGCCAGCAATCCGACCTCGCCGGACCCCTTGATCGCGGCGGGCTTCTCCACATCCGGGTCCACGGCAAAAGGCGCGTCAGCCGGTGTGCCGAGTGAATCGGTGACCTTGCGGGCGATCTTGAGGGCCTGCTCGGCGGGGACCTGTTCGATGTTTTGCGCGATGGTGAAGCTCGTAAGAACGAGCAGGGTGGGAAGCAATTTCGTGATCATGGGACGTGCCTATCAGACTGGGGCAAAAGGGAAATCGTTACGAAATCTTTCCGTCGTTCGCAAAGTCACGTAGCTTCACGCAATGGCCGATCCCCTCACTGCCGGACTCAAGAAAGCCGCCATCGCCGGCGCAGAGCGGCATGTCTTCCTCTGCATGGGACCCGACTGCTGCGCGCCCGCGGATGCGCAGGTCGTCTGGGAATATGTGAAGGAACGCGTGAAGGAGACGGGAGTCCGCGCGATGCGGACGAAGGCGCAGTGCTTCCGCATCTGCACGGGCGGGCCGTGGCTCGTGGTCTACCCCGAAGGCGTGTGGTACGGTGCGATGACGGCGGCGCGCTTCGAGCGCATCCTGCAGGAACATCTGATCGGCGGCACACCGATCCATGAATGGATCGTCGCGGTCAACGCGCTACGCGCGCCCTCGTAGCCGACGACGTGAGGAGGCGGCCACTCTTCATCGAACAGCCATGCAGCGGATCAGCCCGCCTCCCCACGTCAGCGGCTGCGCAGGAGGGCGAGGCGGCGTTCGAGTTCGGCTAGGGGCATCCACGTCGTGCGCACGGCCCACCACAGGCGCGGAATTCCGCGCGGCACGCGCAGCACTTCGGGGAGCATCGCCGTGATCTCCGGGCGGCCGTAACCGTCGAGAAAAGCGCCGGCCAGCGGCAGCCATGCATCCGCGGAGCAGCGCCCGCACACGTCCTGCAGCATCACGAGCAAGTCGTCCGCGTGACGTTCATTTTCGCGGAGCCCCCGCAGATGCCGCACCTCGAAATCCACCAGCCGCGCGCGGCCCGTCGCAGGGTCGAAGATGAAATTCCCCGTATGCGAATCGCCGTGGCTGAATCCTCCGCCGTGATAAGCGCACGGCACGGCATGCGCACGGCGCAACTCCGCGCCCGCCGCGGCAAGCTGTGCAGGGCGCAACGTTCCCGCCACCAGATGATCCGACAGGCTCCCGCCGGGCAGCATTTCCATCCAAAGAGTCCCATCGGGATCGCTCCCTGCCCCGAAGTCCGGCCCGTGGAGCCGCCGGAACCATTCCTCCTCCCATCGCAGCCACTCGCTGGCGCTGGCGATCGCCTCGACGGGATTGCGCGCCCAGCCGAAAAAGACATTCGCCAACCGCATCACCGGCCTTGCGATCACGCGCCGCCTTTTCAACAGCACCGCACGCCCGCCCCGCTCACCGCGGATGCTCCGATTCAAATGAATGCGATCCACCCACGCGAGAGCGGGAACGAGCAGGGATGCCATCCACTGGACGCTAGCGGCACGGATGCATGCGGCAAACGCAGAAAGCCGGCGAGCCTGGGCCGCGCCGAAACACGCGGTTGCCTTCGACGGCACGGTGTGCGAACAGTGCCGTCGTGAGATTCACCCTTCGGCTCACTGCCGCACTTGTGCTCTTTGGATGGCTGTTCGCCATCGGGCATCTCGCGGTGGAGCATGGAGCAATTGCATTTGCCGCCGTGGATCATGAACTGATCGGGCATGACGATGACCACCACGATGATGATCCAGAGCATCATCACCACGACCTCTCGGTGCTCCCTCCCGGGCCACTCACCAAAGCGACGGACGAGGATGCGCTCGCACCGGTCTGGATCTCTCTTCACGATGAGCTGGCTGCGAGCCTGACGCGCCTCCAGCGAGACTCCTCTCAGTCGCACCGGAACGCCTGTTTTGGGAATGCTGCTCCGGATGCCCGGGCTTCCGGCTGGCTTCTCGTTTGCAGGACTGCGCGTCCGGTGCGTGGGCCTTCGGTGGTGCTGTAAAGTCGGGCCCATTCGGGTCTGACGCTCTCCCGTGTTTACGCGGCGCATCCTCGCGCCCGCGTCGCCCGCACGCATTCACTGCGTCCAATTCCCGCAGTCAAACCTCTCACCCGTATTCCATCCATGTTCCGAATCCTCACTCTTGTCCTGCTCACCCACAGCACGGCTTTCGCCACCGGCATCACGCTTTCGCTTGACGACATCAACGACCGCGTCCGCAGCCATAACCCGCAACTCGCCGCCGCGCGGCTCCGCATCGACGAAGCGCACGGACGGCTCGACAACGCCGGGCGGCTCACCAATCCCAGTCTCGATTTTGACTTCGCACAGAACGTCCGCATGCCGGAGCGCGGCTTCCGGCTGGAGTTCATGCAGCGGTTCCCGCTCACAGGTCGTCTGCCGCTGGAAAAGGCCGTCTCACGCGCGCAACTCGCCGCCGCCGAGGCGGAGGTGCGCGACGTGGAACGCAACCTCGTCGCGGATGCCCGCGCCCTCGCCGTGCGACTGCTCGCGCTGCGGCATCAGCGCGCGTTGCGCGTGAAACAGATCGCGAACAGCCGTGAGCTTGCGGAGTTCATGACCAAGCGCGTCGCGACTGGCGAAGCCGCGCTGGTGGACGCGTCGCAGGTGCAGCTCGAACGCGGCCAACTCGACACCGCGCTGCTGCTGCTCGACAGCGAGCGCGCCGCGCTGCTTGGGGAGCTGCGTCCGCTGCTCGGCATGCGCACTTCGGACCCGGTCGGAATCACGGGCGAACTGCCGATGCCCAGCAGCCTGCCGCCGGCAGCGGTGAACCCGGAAAGGCGTGGTGATTTCCAGTCCGCGCAACGCAACACCGATGCGGCGCGGGAAAGCGCGGCCCTCGAAAGGGCGAACAAATGGGCGGACATCGGCATCGGGCTCACCGCCCAGCACACCCGTGCCGAGGACGCGCCGGACGGATTCCAACGCGACACGATGCTCGGGCTGAAGTTCAGCC
>JBEBGK010000443.1:0-4124 GCA_040081515.1 Chthoniobacteraceae bacterium | reverse complement strand
GCGGGAAATGAAGCATGCGCGTTGCGGAGTTGCGCCCGTGGCCCGCGGCGAGGAGGATGCGCGGCTCAAATGATTTCACCTGGCAGCGGTCCCGTGTCGGACTTTCCCGAAACCATCCGGAAGATTTTCTCCCCGGATGGGCTGCTCGGTCATGCCAAGAACTTCGAGTGCCGCCCCGAGCAGCAGGAGATGGCGGTGGCGGTCGCCGAGGCCCTCGCGGAAAAGAAGCACCTGATCGTCGAGGCCGGCACCGGGGTCGGCAAGTCACTCGCGTATCTCATCCCTTCGATCCTCTGGGCGAGGAAACACAACCGAAAGGCCGTCGTCTCGACGCATACGATCAACCTCCAGGAGCAGCTCATCTTCAAGGACATCCCGATCGTGCGAAAGGTGCTCGCCGAGGAGGCGGGCGAGTTCACCGCCATCCTCTGGAAAGGCCGGGCGAACTACGTCTGCCCCACGCGCCTCGACCGCGCCATGGCGCAGGCGGGCGAACTTTTCACCTCGACGGAAACAGAGGAACTCAAGCGCATCTGGGATTGGGCGCAGACGACCGGGGACGGCTCGCTCAGTGATTTCGCCGTGGAGCCGGACTCGCACGTGTGGTCGCTCGTCTGCAGTGAGCCGCACATCTGCACGGCCAAGACTTGCGGCAACAATCCCCGCTGCCACTACCAGCGCGTGCGCAAGCAGCTCGTGAGCGCCGACCTCGTGGTGATGAATCACACCCTGTTCTTCCTGAGCCTCGGTGGCATCGCGGAATTGGAGGAGCACGAGAGCGGATACCTCTTCGCAAATGACTTCGTGATCTTCGACGAGGCGCACACCGTCGAGGGGGTCGCATCGAAGATGATCGGTCTGAACGTCTCGCAGTATGGCCTGCGCTACGCACTGCACCGGCTCTACAACCCGAAGACGAAGAAGGGGCTCTTCCAGGTGCTGCGAAATGCCGATGGCGTGCGCGAGGTCACCGCATCACTCGACAAGGCGGAGCAGTTCTTCAGCGCGGTGGGCACGCGCGCGGATTTCGGCAAAGGCCGCGAGTTCCGCGTGCGGCAGCCCGATTTCGTGCCCGATACGCTCTCAGCCGAGCTCACCCGGCTCCAGGCGCAGGTCGTCCAATCCGTGAAGGCGACCGAGGACGAAATCACCAAGGCGGAATTGCAGGACCTCGGACGGCGCATCCGCGACGCCCGCGCAAACCTCGCGACTTTCCTGAAGCAGGACGTGGACAATCATGTGTATTGGGTCGAGCAAAGCGGGAAGACCACGCAGTATCACAACCTCCACGCGGCGCCGGTGGACATCGCGGCGCACCTCCGCGCGCTGCTCTTTCGTGAGGACAACACCTGCATCATGACCAGTGCGACGCTGGGCGTGGACGGGGAGAATCTCGAATACTTCCGCAGGCGTGTCGGCGCCGACGACGTGAACGATCTGCGGGTCGGCTCCCCATTCGACTACGAGCGTCAGATGCGGATCTTCGTGACGAAGAAGATGCCCGACCCGCGCGATGCAGGCTACGACCAGGCGCTGGCGGAACGGATCGAACATTTTGTCGCAATGACCAACGGCCGCGCGTTTGTCCTCTTCACGAGCTACAAGACGATGCAAAATGTGGCGTCCCTTTGCCGGGAGAACCTCGACGAGGTGCATGACATGAAGTTGCTCGTGCAGGGCGAGGGCCTGCCGCGCCACCGGCTCATCGACGAATTCAAGCGGGACGAGCGTCACGTGCTTTTTGGGACGAAGAGTTTCTGGAGCGGCGTGGACGTCCCCGGCGAGGCGCTCTCGAATGTCATCATCACGCGCCTGCCCTTTGCCGTCCCCGACACGCCGCTGATCGAGGCGCGGCTGGAACTGATCGAAGCCGAGGGCGGCGATCCTTTCCGGGAGTACTCGCTGCCCGAGGCCATCCTCGAATTGCGCCAGGGCGTGGGCCGGCTTATCCGCACGAAGCAGGATAAGGGAATCATCGTCCTGCTCGACCCGCGCGTCCTTACCAAGAGCTACGGCAGTGCATTCCTGCGCGCGCTCCCGAAGTGTCCCGTCGAGATTGTGGATTGAAGCCACTCAGCCCCCTCGGCCGGGGTCTCCCTCAATGTCCGGCTTTCGCCGCGGAGCCCTGCTTTCAGGGCTGACAAACCGCTTGCCAACACGGTGCATGCTCCGGATATTCGCCGGCCTCAGAAACGCCAGAGTAGCTCAGTGGTAGAGCAGCGGTTTCGTAAACCGCAGGTCAAGGGTTCAATCCCCTTCTCTGGCTCCAGAGCCGGTGTGACTGCGGACGGTTTGATGTCGTCATTTGATCCTGCTTGGCGGGAGCGATGCACCTCACAAGGACGCTGGTAATTCGACGCCGTCCGTGCTTTGTGTAACCGGTCTCCCATCCCCAAGAATCATGTCCGAAAACCTCAGCGCCCTCTCGTTTCGCAAAAGCGCCGACAAGAATCTCTTCGAGCGGATGGTTGAGGCTGCGCACACGGCGGGCACGGCTGCGGCTCCAGAGACCGTGCGCCGCCTGGGCGAGGAGTCGCTGTTTGGCGATGCACTCACACTTGGTGCGGTTTCGTTTTACGACTTTCTGAAGAAGGAGAATGAGGGGAAGAAGGTGTTCATCTGCAACGGCTCGGCGTGCCTCGTGGCGGGAACGCAGGGCAAACTGCACCATGCGCTGGGCGGGCATTTCAAGGGGGAGGAAATCGGGCACATCTGTTGTCTCGGGCGGTGCCATCAGGGCGGGGCGTTTCAGTTTGATGGGAGGAATTACTCGGCGCAGTCGGATTCGGCGCTGAAGTCGCTTTTTTCCACTGGCAATGGCGACTCCGCGGATCGCTACGAGGTCGTGTCGCATTTGCAGCCCGCGCAACTCACCGCGCCATTTCCTGGTGTCGCAAAATACTACGAGCCGTTCCGTGAGCTGCTGAAGCGCGATCGCGACTGGCTTGCGGGCGAACTCAAGGACTCCGGCCTGCGTGGCCGCGGCGGCGCGGGGTTTCCGTTGCATTTCAAATGGTCGTCGTGTCGCGCGAGCGAGGGAGCGGTGAAATACATCGTGTGCAACGCCGACGAGGGCGACCCCGGCGCTTACATCGACAAATATCTCATGGAGCAACAGCCCCACTCGGTACTGCTCGGCATGATGGTCGCGGGGTGGTTCGCAGGCGCCGAGGTCGGCGTCCTCTACATCCGCGCGGAGTATCCGGATTCGATTCGCATCGTGGACGCCGCGATCGCGGAACTGCACGCCGCCGGCCTGCTCAGGAAGAACATCCTCGGCAGCGGATTTAATTTTTCCCTGAAGACGATCAAAGGCGCAGGAGCCTACATCTGCGGCGAGGAAACCGCGCTGCTCGCAAGCATCGAAGGCCAGCGCCCGGAGGTGCGGGTGCGTCCCCCTTTCCCGACCGTCGAGGGCCTCTACCGCAAGCCGACCATCGTCAACAACGTGGAGACGTTCTCGAACATTCACGCGATCCTCACGCTCGGCGGCAAAGGCTACGCAAAAATCGGCACCGCGCAGAGCACCGGGCCAAAGCTACTTTCGCTCGACAGCCATTTTGCCAAGCCCGGTATCTACGAAGTCGCGATGGGTACGCCGCTCGCCGACGTGGTCGCCTTCTCGGGCGGCTTCAAGACGAAGATCAAAGCCATCCAAGTCGGCGGCCCGCTTGGCGGCATCGTGCCGGTCGGGAAGATCGGCGAACTCACCGTGGACTTCGAGTCGTTCAAGAAAGCCGGATTCCTCCTCGGCCACGCGGGCGTCGTGAGCATCCCGGAGTCGTTCCCGATGATCGAATACATCCAGCACCTCTTCCAATTCACCGCCGACGAGAGCTGCGGAAAATGCTTCCCCTGCCGCCTCGGCAGCACCCGCGGCGCGGAACTCGTCGCGAAGGCGCGCAGCGACAGCACCTACAAAATCGACCGCACGCTCATTGACGATCTGCTCGACACGATGGAACTGACCTCCCTCTGCGCCCTCGGCGGCGGCGTGCCCTTGCCGATCAAGAACGCGCTGCAATATTTCGGCGACGAGATGAGCGCGTATTTCCAAAGCCGATGAGCACCCTCGCACCAACGCGCCCCGTGTTGAGCCCCAAAGTCCAGGCGGCGCTCGACAC
>JBEBGK010000442.1:0-4129 GCA_040081515.1 Chthoniobacteraceae bacterium | reverse complement strand
CTCGGTTTCAAAATGCCAGTTCTCCATCTCCTCTTTGAGCGACTGCGGGATATGCTCTGGCAGTGAATCGTCCTGTCCTGCGTCGCTCATGGTTTCGGCGAGCTGAAGTGCATATTGTTGTGCGGCTTCATCGGGCAACTTCAGGACCAGGCTGAAGTTGGTGAAATAATCGGCCATTGGGGTTCTCCTTTCTGTGGTTGGGCACCGGTCGAATGACGGGGGCGGGGTTCATTGACTCAAAAACCGGGGGAACAGTGCAGAGGTGCAGCAGCAGGCTTTTTCCATGCTGCTGCGCATTCAAACGGTGCAAGTGCAAGAGTGCAGCAGCAGCAGTATTTATACTGCTGCTGCACTCACTGCACTCCGTGCAGCACTGAATTCAGGGATTATTCTTCTGCTTCAAAGGGATTCATTCCTGATGCTGCTGCGGCTTGTCTGGCTCCATCCTTGGCCTCGATTCCGACTGAGGCCACCTTCCGATGACTGCCGGGAAAAAGAGCTTGTCAATACAGGGTGGGACACCACACTCGCGGCCAACGCTTGTGCGTATGAATCCCTCCAGTTGCCAGTCTCGCCCTTCGAAGTTCGTCGCTACTTGTTCGATATCTGCGATGATTAATATTCCGGACAGAAAATCGATGAAGCGGCGGCTGGTGCTCGCTCGAACCATCTTTCTGGCGAATCATTCGGAACTTTTGACGAAAGATGCCTCCGAGCGAGCGATGACGCACAAATTCGCTGAGGCACTTCAGACCGTATTCCCTGAATGGCACGTGGATTGTGAGTATAATCGGGATGGGAAAATGCCAAAGCGTATTAGCCTTCCAAAACGCCCCTGCAAAAACATTTTTCCCGATATTATTGTTCATCGGAGAGGTCGGGCCGACAATCTACTGATCATTGAGGCGAAGAAGGGCGGCGCTACTGCGAAAGAGATCGCTTACGATCGCAAAAAGCTTAAAGCATATATTTCTGGTAACCTGGGATATCGCTATGCTCTGTCCATAACCTTTGCCTCTGCTGCGATGCCATCCGTAACATTGAGGTGGCATACTCTTCTAAACCCATCGGCAGGCCCACCCCTTGCCAATCCGATGCGATGAAACAGGCGTCAGCCATCATCGCCGTCCTGCTGGAGTTGTTGGTTTTCGCAATCGGCGCGACAACAGAAGCACAGAGGGAGATACCGGATGCGGTCATTGCGGAAACGCAGGAATACAAGGCAGCCAAGGCTGCCCAAGAAAAGGCCGATGGCGACACCATGTACGCCAAAGCCAAGATCCTGATTGAGCAGTACCCGCGGAGTCCCTTGGCTTACGAGACGATGTGTAGCGCCTATTCCCTGCTCGGCCTTCCTAAGGAGGCCGCCGAAGCAGCGCAAATGAGAGTTGAGTTAAGCCCGGAGGATCCGAGTGCGTGGACCCAGCTTGGTAGATGCCAGCAGAAAGCCGGCAACAATGCCGCGGCGAATGTCGCCTACAAAAAGGCGGCCGATCTAAGCCCCGAGGATCAAAGTGCGCCGCCCAACTTTGATGAACTCGACGAGGTCGGAAAACGAGTTGTCAAATGGATTGAGTTGGCTCAGAAAGTTTCTTCGCGCGGAGATCACGCGAGTGCCATAACGTTTATTGATGAAGGATTGAAACTTATTGAAGAAGCGCGGAAACGACCGGACCAAAAAGCGAACTTCCAGGAAATGAGGGGATTACTCGTCATCGCAAAGACGGTGTTCGAGACGCGGAGACAGCAACAGCGAACAGTCGACAGAACTCAGGATGACGTTGATCTGTTCCGGAAACCGGAAAGATCCAGCGATGGGATAATTGTTCGAACTCACGAGGTTATCCGGGACCACGTTATTCAGCTCGGTTCTGGCGCGATGCTTCGAATCAAGAGAGGTGAATCGTATCGTACACGGATACTGGTGGACCGGGCCGAAATCGACGTAAATGGCATCTGGTTTTCAGTGCCACGCAGCGTGCTCAATGCTCGCCCGAGGGATTAGTGTCTGGATCACCATTGAAGGAATAGAAGAGCTGAATTGATTTTGTCACAGGATGTTCAGGACGACTGGGAACTCTCAAGCATTACGCACAACGTCTGACTGCGATTTGTCTCCAAATTGGAGACATTTTGGGAGAGCGAATAGGGCCAGCCAGATCCGTGTAGAACCTGACTGGCCCCGTGTTTCGCGTCCCAATTCCGTTTACAGCTTCACGCTTTGAAGGCCGCGGATGGTCTGCCGGAACGTTTGCAGCTCCTTCTCCGTGCCTTTCTGCTCCTTGCTGATGGCCTTGAGTGTGTCGGTCAGCTCGTTCAGCCCTTTGACGGCTTCGCGATACGACCCTTTGATGGCTTCGATTTGATCCAGCGCCTTGTCGAGCGTGGGTTTTTCTTCCTTGGGCTCGTTGTGGTGTGAGCCGTTACCGTTGTTTGCAGGCATGGTTTTCCTTTCTGTGGATGTGGGTGTTGGTGATGCTTCGGGTTTCGGTTCCTCGGCCTTGGGTGCCGATGGCTCCGGATTCCTCACATCGCCGCGCAAGGGCATCACGATCATCTGCCGGCCGTTTTGTGAGAAGCGCGTTGCCGACATGGGATGGATCAGCTCGACCGTATTCAGTCCAAAGCTGAGGGCCTTGGTGAGCAATTCCCGGTTGAGGCTGATGGTGATGTCTTTTCCCATCGCCTTCACTTCCAGGGGAACCTTCATCCAGTCGGTGTCCTTGGATGCCTTGCCGAGCAGATTCAGGTTTCCGTTCTTCCACTCGATGCCAATGGTCTGGTTTACCGCATCGTGACAGGGCATGCGCTCGATGGTCTTGATGAGCGGCTCCAACGTCTGCGGATCCAGGGTCAGCGTTGTTTTGCTGCCTTCTGAATCCGGGACCACCTGCCGCCAGTTCGGATAGTTCCCTTCAATCTGCCGGGTGATGAACCTCCAGCGCCGGGAACTGATTTGCAGATACGCCGGGTCCTCCTTCTTTTCAGCCGGCGAGACCTTGAGCTGCCATTCGCCGTCACTGTTGAATTCCTTCCACTCGATGAATTTGTGGCTGGGAATGACGAGCGATTCCTTGAGCGGCAGGTTGAATGAGTTGCTGCTGAACAGGTGTCGTCCATCGGTTCCCACGACGTAATGGGCGTTGGGCTTGGACACGTCGATGCAGGCCCCATTGAGAATCCGCCTCGTGGGATCGGTGCTGGCGCATTCGAGGGCATCATGAATGGCCTGCCGGAGTGTTTCATTCACCGGAACAGGCTCCCCTTTCATCCTTGGGATGGCAGGGAACTCCTCAACCGGAAGCGATTCGACCTTGGCCTGCGCGAGCTGATTGCCAATGGCGTATTCGATGAGCGCGTTGCTGCCGTCCTTGGAGAGCAGCAGGTTGTCGGTCTTCTCGCAGTTCTTGGTGATGCCCAGCAGTTCGTCATAGGGCACGAGCAGGCTGAAGGCGTTGTTTCCATCCGTGGGCTGTTCAAGGCGCACGGTGACGAAGGAATCGAGGTCTGTGGCGGTGAGTGCAATCCATCCGTCGCCAGTGCGCTCGATTTTGATGTGGTTGAGGACGGGCAGTGTGGCGCGTTTGGCGATGATTTTGCCGAGTCCTGTGAGTGCGGGTTTGAGTTCCGCGATGGGTAGAACGATTTTGCTCATGGGTGTTTTCTCCTTTGGTTGTGAAAACGATTCAGCCCGCACATCGATGAAGACATGCGGGCTGGTCGCTTTCGGGTTTGGGGTGGTGCCGTTGGCGAGAGCCACACGGACGGTTGACTTTCCTAGACGAAACGAAACGACGAGTGATCGAACAATTCTCGGCTCCTCAGCGAAAATTTACACACGCAACTCTCCGCGAGCGCCGATACGTTGATATGAACCTTCCACGAAGAACCCTGATCACATCACTCGCGGTCGCATTCGTGTGCCTGCTGCTGCCATCCTGTGTCGTCGAGGGCGGGCCTGGCTACGGATATGGAGGGGGCTATGGTCCAGGCGTCTATGGACGAGGAGGCTATGGTTCAGGGGTCTATGGTCCTGGAGTCTTCACCCAACTTCCATCAAGCTACCGGGGCTCGTATTATCAGTATGGCGGTCGGTATTACTCCGGTGGCCGGCCCGAATACGGACGAT
>JBEBGK010000441.1:0-4131 GCA_040081515.1 Chthoniobacteraceae bacterium | reverse complement strand
CGGCGGAGCAATGCCGGCGGATGAGCAGGCGCAGCGCGCGGTATTCCTCGGCGACGCTCTCGGGCGCGCCCTGCCGGTAGGGGTGGACGCTGATGGCGTCGAACACCTCGAGCAGCCCGGCGGCGAAGCACGCGTCAAGGAACGGCAGGTCAATGACGCTCGTCGCGGGGCCCACGAGGCATTCGCCCGCGGCCTCGCGCTTCGTGCCGGGCGGGAAGGTGCGCGACTTCGTGCGGAGGCCCGCCGTTTCCAGCGCGGCGGCGACGGTCTTCGCGAGGGTGATGTATTGCTGCACGTCGGGCTTTGGCTTCCAGGAGGCCGCGATGTTCGGCTCGTTCCAAAGTTCCCACACGATGCCGCGCCCCTTGAAATGCCCGACGGCGGCGACGGCCCATTTCGCAAACGCATCGCGAAACTCCTGCGTGCCCGCGCGCGACGTGAAGGGATGCTTGTCGCCCGCGTCCGCGAATTTCGGATGCCCGTAGTCGAGGATGAAGTAGGCGCGCAGCCCCGCCTTTTCGAGCGCAGTCACGAGCGAGTCGTATTTCGCAAAGTCGTAGCGCCCCGGCTCCGGCTCCGTCGCCACCCACGTGAAATCCATCCGCACCCAGCGGAAGCCCGCCGCGCGGATCATCTCCAGTTCGCCGGGGAGAAAGCCGCTTTGCGGGGAGGTGTCGGGGCCGCCGGGGATGGACGGCGCTCCTTCGGTGAAGCGGATGTTCACACCGAGTCCGTCGAGCGTCCCGGCCTCGGGGAGCGAGGGGTGGAACTGCGCGAGGGCTGTCACCGCGAGCAGGAGGAGGAGCAAGGCAGCGCGCATGATGGATTTCTGCCACAGGGAGCGGCCCAATGCGAGCCTTTGAACGCGGACGCCTTCGGGCCTCCGCCCGGACTCAGCGGCACGAGCCGTGACAAGCTCTAAGCTGGCGCATCCCGGCGCGCTCTATATCTTCGCGACCCTTTGTCGAAATGAACAGTCCGCTCCATATCACGCTGGCCAGCCTCCTCGTGCTCGGTGGCTCGCTTTTTGCCGCGCCGCCTGTCGCGCCGCCTGCCACGCCGCCTGCCACGCCCCCGCCCGCGGCGCCGGCCGCCCATGGTGATGGAAAGACCGAGGCGGGTGCGAAGGACGCGCTGAATGCGCTCAAGTCGATCGCATCGGATCCGGGGCTGAAGATCGAACTCGGGGCGAGCGAGCCGCTGCTGGCGAATCCGGTGTCGTTTGCGCCGGATGAAAAAGGGCGGTGGTTCATCGCGGAGAGCTACCGGCAGGAAGGCCGGCAGGTCGCTGGCAAGCCGATCACGGGCGGGGTGGTGGACAATCGCGGCCACATGAACTGGCTGGATGCGGACATCTCGTCGCGCACGACCGAGGAGCGCCTCGCGATGATGCGGAAGTTTTTCCCCGACCCGAAGAAATTCGCGGAGATGTTCGAGAGCCAGGAGGATCGCGTCGTCGTGCTCGAGGACACGAAGGGCGCGGGTCGCGCGGACAAGAGCACCGTCTTTGCGGATGGCTTCCGCGACGCGCTCGACGGGACGGGCGCCGGTGTGCTCGCGCGGGGTGGCGAGGTATGGTGGACGTGCATCCCGAATCTCTGGCGATTCTCCGACTCGAACGGCGACGGCAAGGCGGATGCGAAGGACAAGCTGCTCTCGGGCTTCGGCGTGAAGTTTGCATTCCGCGGGCACGACATGCACGGGCTCCGCTTCGGGCCGGACGGGAAGCTCTACTTTTCCATCGGCGACCGCGGGCTGAACGTGAAGACGAAGGAGGGCCGGCAGGTCGAGGTGTCGGACACGGGCGCCATTCTCCGGTGCAATCCGGACGGCTCGGGTTTCGAGGTGTTCGCGACGGGCGTGCGGAATCCGCAGGAGCTGGCGTTCGATGAATTCGGGAATCTTTTCACCGGCGACAACAACTCGGACAGCGGCGACAAGGCGCGCTTCGTGCAGCTCGTCGAGGGCGGTGACTGCGGATGGCGCATGACCTTTCAGTATCTCGATGATCGCGGGCCGTGGAATCGCGAGCTGCTGTGGGATGAAAAGGAGGGGCGGAAGGCGCGCTACATCGTGCCGCCGATCGCGAACCTCAGCAACGGCCCGAGCGGGCTCACCTACAATCCCGGCACCGGGCTTTCGGCGAAGTTCGGCCGCCGCTTTTACCTCAGCGACTTCCGGGGCGGCGCGAGCGCGAGCGTGGTGCATGAGATCGCGCTCGAGCCGGCGGGTGCATGGCACCGGCTCAAGGAGCGGCGTGATTTCGTGAAGGGCGTCCTGACGACGGACGTCGAGTTCGGCCCCGATGGCGCTCTCTACGTGCTCGACTGGGTGGAGGGCTGGAGCGGCGTGGACAAGGGGCGCATTTTCAAGATCACCGACCCCGCCGCCGACAAGGCGAAGCAGGCCGGGGTGAAGAAGCTGCTCGCCGAGGGGATGGGCGCGCGCCCCGCGGAGGAACTCGAAAAACTCCTCGCGCACGACGACCAGCGCATCCGCCAGGCGGCGCAATTTCAACTCGCGGCCAAGGGGGACGACGCGACGCTCACCCGCGCCGCGCAGGCCGCGCCGAATACGCTCGCGCGCATCCACGCCGTCTGGGCTCTCGGGCAGATTGCAGGCGTGAAGAAACCCGTCCTCACCCCGGTGGCGGCGTTGCTCGGGGATCCGGACGGCGAGGTGCGCGCACAGGCCGCGCGCGTCCTCGGCGATCATTACTTCAAGGGCGCCTACGACAAGCTCATCGGCCTGCTGAAGGATCCGAACCCGCGCGCCCGTTTCTATGCGTCCATCGCGCTCGGCAAATCCGGCTACAAGGCGGCCGTCGATCCGCTTTGCGCGCTGCTCGCCGAGAATGCCGATCAGGATCCCATCGTCCGCCACGGTGCGGTCATGGGTCTCACCGGCTGCGGCGATGCCGCGACGCTCGCTGGCAAGGCCGCCCATCCGTCTCCCGCCGTGCGTGGCGCCGTGGTCGTGGCGCTGCGGCGCTTGAAGAGCCCGCAGGTCGCGGTGTTCCTGAAGGACGCCGACAAAAGCGTCGTCCTGGAGGCCGGGCGCGCGATTTACGATGTGCCGATTCCCGAGGCCATGCCGGCATTGGCGGCATTGATCGGGGACAGGAAGATCGCCGATCGCAATCTGCTCCTGCGCATCATCAACGCCCACTACCGGCTCGGGCAGCCGGCGGATGCAAAGGCGCTCGCAGCGCTCGCGGCGGACCCTGCGGCGCGGGAAGCGGGCCGGAGGGAAGCGCTTGCCGTCCTCGCCGCATGGGCGAACCCCGGGCCGAAGGATCGGCTCCTTTACCTCTGGCGGCCGCTGCCCGCCAGGCCGGCGGATGCCGCCGTGGCCGCGCTCACGCCGGTCATCGCCGACATGCTGTTGAAAGGGACCGGAGCCATCCAGGAAAGCGCGGCCGGCACCGCGGCGAGACTCGGATTGCGCGGGGCGGGGGATGCGCTGGTGGCGATCGCGGTCGATGGCAAGGCCGCGAAGGCCGCGCGCATCGAGGCGCTGAAGGCGCTCGCCGCGATGAAGGACCCGCGGCTCGCGCAGGCCGCCACCGAGGCGCTGACCGACCGCGACCCGAAGCTTCGCGCCGAGGGGCTCAACGCCCTCATCGCCTCGAACCCCGCCGCCGCCCTCGCCACCATCGGCGAAGTCCTTTCCTCGGATGCGCCCGCGACCGAGAAGCAGGGTGCCGTTTCCGCGCTTGCGAGGAGCCGGACTCCCGAGGCGGAGAAACTTCTCTCCGGGCTGATGGACAGTTTCGCCGCGGGGAAACTCGCGCCGGAAGTTCAGCTCGACGTTTTCGAGGCCGCGAAAAAGCGCGCCGGGCTCGCGCAGAAAGTCAGCCAGTGGAAGGGCTCGCTTTCCAAGACCGACGCCCTGGCGATCTATCGTCTGGCGCTGGCCGGCGGCGATGCGGATCGCGGCAAAAAGACCTTCCGCGAACACGCCACGGCGCAGTGCTTCAAGTGCCACAAGTGCGAGGGCGGCGACAGCCTCGTGGGCCCGGACCTCACCGCCATCGGCGCGAAAAAGGATCGCGAGTATCTTCTCGAGAGCATCGTCTATCCCAACAAGCACATCGCCGAGGGCTTTCAGATCGTCGTGCTCGAGCTGAAG
>JBEBGK010000440.1:0-4137 GCA_040081515.1 Chthoniobacteraceae bacterium | reverse complement strand
ATCGTCTGGCTCGTCTCGCCCGCCGCAAACGTCAGCGTCCCGCCCGCCGCCGTGTAGTCGGCCGCCGTCGCCGTGCCATCACCCGTCGCGTAGCCCACGGTGATCACCTGCCCGCTCGCCGCGCTCAGGCTGACGATGAACGTCGCCGACCCCGCCGCCTCGTTCACCGTGACGTTGTTGATCGACAGCACCGGCTGCGCGTCATTGTCCGCAATCGTCCCCGTACCCGTCGCGCCGGCGTTCGTCGTTGTCCCCGCCGTCCGCGTCGCTGTCAGCGTGAACGTCTCCGGCGCCTCGTTCAGCGCATCGTTCACAACCGGCGTGCGCACTAGCACGCTCGTGCCTCCGGCGGCAATCGTCGCTCCCGTTGCATCCGCCCACGTCGTACCGCCATCCGTGGACACCTGCAGGTTCCCCGCGCCACCAGTGCCGAAATCCGTCCCGCCACCCAGCGCCGTCCCGTTCGCCAGTGCGAGATTGAAGCTCACCGCCGTCGTGCTCAGGTTGCCAAGGCTCACGGCGAAAACCGCATGGGTGTCCGTCCCCTCGGTCGCCGTCACATTGTTCACGCTCAGCGTCGGCGTGTCATCGTCCGTCCCGCCGCTGCCCGTACCGTCGTCGGTGATGGTGCCCGCGACGGTCGCCGTCGTCACCGTCGCATTACTCGGCGCATTCAGCGTCACGTTGAAAAATTCACTCTGCTCGAAAATGGCGTCGTTCAGGATCGGCACCGTGAACGTCTGGCTCGTCGCCCCCGGCGCTAAGTTCAGCGTTCCGCTGGACACCGTATAATCGAGGCCCGCCGTCGCCGTCCCGTCGCTGGTCGAATAGTTGACACTCACCGGAAGACTGCTCGCCGCGCTCAGCGTCACCGTGAAAGTCGCCGTGCCGGCCGCCTCATTCACCGTCACATTGCTCGTCGCAAGGCTGGGCGTCGGATCATCGTCCGCGATCGTTGCTGTTCCGGTCGCGCTGGCATTCGTCGTCGTCCCCGCCGTGCGCGTGGCCGTCAAAGTGAACGTCTCGCTGGCTTCATCCAGCGTGTCGTTCACGACCGGCGTCCGCACCAGCACACTGGTCTGTCCCGCAGCGATCGTCGCACTCGTCGCGTTTACCCAGATCGCTCCGTTGAAAACCTGCAAATTCCCCGCGCCCGCGCTTCCGTAATCCGTCCCGCCGCCCAGCGCGCTCACATTCACCAGCGCGAGATTGAAGCTCACCGGCGTGGTACTGGCGTTGCCCAGGCTCACGGTGAACTGCGCGAACGCATCCGTCCCCTCGGTCACCGCCACATTGCTCACTGCAAGCGTCGGCGTGTCATTGTCCGTCCCGCCCGCGCCGGTGCCATCGTCCCGAATCGTCCCGACGCCCAGACCGTCGAGGATGATCGCATTCGCCGAGCCGGTCAGGTTGATGTTGAACGTCTCGCTGTTCTCGAACACCGCGTCGTTCAGGATCGGCACCGTGATCGTCTGCGTCGTCGCGCCGGCCGCAAATGTCAGCGTCCCGCTCACCGCGGTGTAGTCCGCGCCCGCCGTGGCCGTGCCGTTCGAGGACGAATACGTGACCGTGGCCACCTGCCCGCTGACCACGCTCAGGCTCACGGTGAAAGTTGCCGTGCCCGCGGCTTCGTTCACCGTCACA
Source organism: Chthoniobacteraceae bacterium (assembly GCA_040081515.1). Lineage (GTDB taxonomy): Bacteria > Verrucomicrobiota > Verrucomicrobiia > Chthoniobacterales > Chthoniobacteraceae > SXWH01. The sequence goes on along the minus strand of JBEBGK010000440.1, from coordinate 2,493 downwards.
TCGTTGATCGTCACATCCGGCGGCAGATCGTTGTCGAGGATCGTGCCGGTTCCGGTGGCGTTCACGTTGCTCGTCGTCCCCGCCGTGCGCGTGGCCGTCAGGGTGAACGTCTCATTGGCTTCATCCAGCGCGTCATTCACGAGGGGCGTGCGCACCAACACGCTGGTCTGCCCGGCGACGATCGTCGCGCTCGCCGCGTCCACCCATGTCGTGCCGTTGAACACCTGCAAGTTCCCCGCGCCACTTGTGCCGTAGTCCGTCCCGCTGCCGGACGCCGTCCCATTCGCGAGCGCCAGATTGAAGCTCACGTTTGCGAGCACCGCATTGCTCAGGCTCACGGTGAACTGCGCGAACGAATCCGTCCCCTCGGTCACGGTCGCATTGCTGACGTTCAAGGTCGGCAACTGCACGACGTTCACGGTGATCGTGTTCGGGCTCTGGTCGAGATCGATGCCGCCGTTCAAGACCCCGCCGTTGTCCTGCACCTGAAAGGTGAAGTTCGCGTAACCCGTGCCAAATGCGCCCGGCCCAGGGACAAAGCGCAACAAACCGCCGGTGATGTCGGCGACCGTGATGAAATCGCCAGCCGTCACCGGCGTTCCATTCAGCGTGACCGTCCCAGCAGCGGGAAGCGTCGTGATTCTCACCGCCTGCGGCGTGTTGGCCGGCGTGTCATTCGGATCGGAGAAGCCGAAGTCTGCCACCGTGAACACGTAGGCCGTGTCCTGCATCGTGGAGACCGTCTTGTCCGTCCCGACCGGCGCGTCATTGAGCGGCACCACGGTAAGCGCGACAGTGGCGAAGCGGGAGTTCAGCGCCCCGTCGTTGACCCGGAACACGAAACTGTCGGGCCCGCTGTAGTTCGCGACGGGCGTATAGCTGAACGAGCCGTCGGCATTCAACGTGAACGACGCGGCATTGGACGGCCCGCTCACCAGCGTGGCCGTGACCGGCGATCCCTCCGCGTCAGTCGCGTTCACGCGGATGCCCGCGGCCGCGATGGCCAGCGGCGTGTCCTCGTTTGTCGTGAAGGTGTATTGCCGCGCCGGAACTTCAGCAGGAACGCCGCCGCCCAGGGTGCCGTGATTCGCGTTGGCAGTGAGGTCGAACGCCGTCGTGCCGCTCGCCTCGGAGAAGCGCCAGTAACCCGCCAGTCCAGCCTCCACGCCGGTGAGCGTCTGGTCGTAGTTCGTGGAAATTTCTGCGGCGCTGCGCGCGGTGTTCCAGACCCGGACCTCGTCGATCAGACCCTGGAAGCGCTGCGTCGCGGCATTCTGCCGGCCACCGATCGTCAGTTCGTTCAGCAACGGGTAAGTGTCGCCGATCGGGCCGGTGCCGTTGTAGGAATCCACCAGCGCACCGTTGACGTACGTGTTTACGACGCCGGAATTGTAAGTGACCGCGATGTGAGTCCACTGATTCGCCGGGAGCACGTAGCCGGTATCCACCCAGTTCCATCCGGGGGTCGTATTCGTAAAAGCCCATTGAATGGTGCCTGCTGCGGTGATCCCGAGTTCGTATTCGCCTTCCTTGTTCAGGATGATCTGCGTGCCGGTCGGCGTGCCCTGCCGTTGCACCCACGCCTCCATCGTCATGGTCGCCGTCATCGTGAGGCTCGCCGACGGATTGACGACCACCTTGTCGTTCACGCCGTCGAAGACGAGCGCCTGATCGACGGCAATCGGCGGATCGTTCACGGCGTTGACGGTGATGTTCACCGGGTCCGTGTCGGAGAGCGCGCCGCCCGCGCCGGTGTTTCCCTGGTCGTCGGTGATGATCTGCAGGCTGCCAGCGCCGTTGAAGTTCGGTGTCGGGCTGAAGCTCAGCCCTGCCAGGGCCGCGTTGATATTCGCGACCGTCCCCGTGAAGGTCATCGTCGAATCGACCGCGCCGTCGCCGGTCGCGAAAGTCAGCCCCGCCGTGGTGGAGAGCGTGACGCGGCCATTGGTGGGATTCAGCGTCACCCGCACGATGCCGCCGCCGGCATCCACATCGCTGATCGAGATCAGGTTGCCGTTGCCGGATGAAAAGACCAACGGCGTGTCTTCGTTCGTGGTCTGTGCGCCGGGCACAGAGTTCACCGGCGGATCGTTCACTGGCGCCACCGTGATCGTGACCGTGGCGACGTTCGACGTCATGAAACCGTCGTTCACGGTGTAGGTGAAGGAATCCGTCCCGGTAAAATTCAGGTTCGGCGTGTAAACGAATGTGCCTTCCGGGTTCAGCGTCACGGCGCCGTTCGTCGTGCCAGACACGATGGTGGCGCCGCGCACCTGCTGGCCCTCGGGGTCCGAGTCGTTGCTGATGATGCCCGTGATCACCGGCGCGGTCTGTGCGGCGCCCACGGTGACAAAGGCGTCCGTCGTCGAGAGGTAACCCGCTCTCACCCACGCATCGCTGCGGCCCGTCGTGGAGATGCGCACCTCATCCAGCAGGCCGGAGTAATAGGATGCGGTTCCATTGTCCTCGCTTCCCAGGGCGGCGATGGCGGAG
>JBEBGK010000439.1:0-4142 GCA_040081515.1 Chthoniobacteraceae bacterium | reverse complement strand
GCAGGACGGTGACTGACGCAACGTTCGCCCTGCTCACGGGACTCACTGAGCTGGAGGAACTCAGCACGGATGGCATCCAGCTTTCGGATGAAGGGTTCCGGCACTTCACGGCGTTCAGGAAACTCCGCTCGCTGGCGCTCTTTCATCCCGCCTTCCGTTCCGAGGCATTCACCGGCAGCGGGCTCGCGCATTTGAAGGCGCTGCCGGATCTCGAGAGGCTCACCTTCGCGGGCTCGACCGCGGGCGACACGGCGCTCGAGGCAGTCGGCCAGCTCACGCAGCTCCGGGAATTCCGCACGTGGCACACCGCGCAGACGCAGGCGGGAAATGCGCATCTCGTGAAACTGACCCGGCTCACGGGCCTGCGCATCGGCCAGCGCCTGCCGTCCTACGGCAAGGCGTCGCCCGCCAGCTTCGATGACTCCACGCTCGCGACACTCGCGAAGATTCCCACTCTCGAAACGCTCGAACTCACCGAGGCGCGCCTGAGCGCCGGAATCATCCCGCACCTCAAGGCACTCCCGAAACTGGCCAGACTCAAGATCCAGGCCGTGGACATCCCCGCTGCCGACGTCGATGCGATCAGGGCCGCGCTGCCCGCGGTGAAGGTGGACTTTGAGCCGATCAGCGATGCGGACCGCGACGAGTTGCTGGTGAAGAAGCTGAAGCTGCCTGCGCTGCCCTGAGGCCGCGCCTGGATTCCGCCCATGAAGCGATTCCTCACGCTCATCGCCTGCGCGCTGCCCGCTTCATCGCCAGCAGCGGCGGCCGCGGATGATTCCCGCCAGATCCCGCAGGGTGCGCGCATGAGCTGGCTGGACAACGGGGTGGTGAAACTGGGCGTGGACTTGAATCGCGGCGGGGCCATCGTCTTCCTCGCGCGTGCCGGCGGGGAGAATGTGATCAACAACTTCGATCTCGGGCGCCAGGTGCAGCTTTCCTTTTTCTCCGGCCCGGTGCCGTTCTCCGTCGAGGGGCAGCGGCCCGCACCGCATTGGGGGCACATCGGCTGGAATCCGATCCAGGCGGGCGATGATTTCAAGAATCCATCCCGCCTGCTCGCGCATGAGAATGACGGCCGCACGCTCCACGTGAAATGCCAGCCGATGCAGTGGCCGCTGCGGAATGTGCCGGGCGATTGCACCTTCGATTCCTGGCTGGAGCTCGACGGCGCCGCAGTCAAGGCCCGTGCCCGGCTCAACAACGCGCGCGCCGATCGCACGCAACATCCCGCCCGACTCCAGGAGCTGCCTGCGGTGTATGCAAATGCCGCTTTTCACCGGGTCGTGAGCTATCAGGGGAACCGGCCTTTCACCGGCGAGGCAGCCGCCGAAGCTCCGAAGCCCGCGGGCAGACATCCGTGGGCGTTCTGGCAGGGCACGGAGGGCTGGGCGGCGCTGCTCGATGCACGCGACCATGGCATCGGACTCATCACTCCGGGGCGCGTGCATTTCACCGGCGGCTTTGCAGGCACGCCCGGTGCGAATGACACCTTCGCCAACAGCACCGGCTATCTCGCCGGCCAGGCGCAGGAGATTCTCGATCATGACATCGCGTATGAGTTCACCTACGAACTCGTCGTCGGCGGCCTCGCGGAGATCCGCGCCCGTGCCGCCGCGGTCCGTCGCACGGGCCTGCCATCGTGGACATTCGATCGCGACCGTCAGGGCTGGCATTACCAGAATGCGGACGACACCGGCTGGCCCATCGCCGGACAGCTCCATGTCCGCCTGGAAAAGGAGGATCCCCAGTTGATCAGCCCGCACACTTTCTGGCAGGCCGGGGATGCGCCGTATGTGATCATCGAGGCCGCATTTCAGAGTGAGCATCGCGCCGCGCAGCTCTACTGGCAGCCGTACACGACGGACGCACCGGGCAAGGACGACACGCTCCCCTTCCCCATCGAACCGGACGGCGCCTTTCATCGCTACGTCATCCATCTCGCCGCCAGCCCTGCGTATCGCGGACCGATGATCCGCCTCCGTCTCGACCCGAGTCCCGCGGGCAAGGACGGCAGTTGGGTGAAGGTCCGATCGATCCGCCTCGCGAAAGAGCCGTAGGCGGGAGCGGCCGCTCTTGATGCCGCGGAGTTCTTGATTCAAAAGCGGGCCGCCCCTTCCACGACAAAAAACAGCAGCGCCATGAAACCGAGCCCCGATCCCTTCCGCGAAAAGCGCAACCAGGAGGGCGTCCTTCGCTGCCCTTTCCAAGGCGAGAACATCCCGATGATTCTGCGCCACGAGGACGTGCGCAAGGCGGCGAAGGACTGGCAGACATTCAGCTCGGATGCCCCGTTCCGCGTGCCGATTCCCTCGGAGGAGGAGGTCAGGTCGGTCCGGCAACTGCCCATCGAGACGAATCCGCCCGAGCACACCGAGTATCGCGCGATCGTCGAGCCGTTCTTCCAACGCGCGAAACAGCCGGCTGTGATCGCAAAGGTGGAGTCGCTGATCTCGGAGAAGCTGTCCGACGCGCTGCGCCGCGACTCCATCGAGATCGTGAACGAATTCGCGCTGCCCATTCAGTCGCGTGCGCTCACCTATCTCCTGAACGTGCCGGAGTCGGAAGCGGAGACGTGGATCGGCTGGGGTATGCACGTCTTCAAGGTCACCGGCGGCACTTTCAAGAAAGGCACGGCGCTCGAGGACTATCTCAGCGCGCAGTTCGATCTCGCCGCGGCAAATCCGGGGGAGGATTTTTTCAGCGCGCTCACCAAGGCGAGCTACCGCGGGCGTCCGCTCACCCGCGAGGAGATGATGGGCTTCGGGAATCTTACCTTCGCCGGCGGGCGCGATACGATCATCCATTCCATCTCCGCGGCGCTCGGCTACCTCGGCCGCCATCCCGAGTCGCTGGAATTTCTCCGGCAGGACCCGAAACGGATCGTCCTTGCGAGCGAGGAGTTCTTCCGCGTTTTCATGCCCCTCACGCACATCGGTCGCGTCTGCCCCGTCGAGACCGATGTCCACGGCGTCACCGTCCCGCCCGGCGGACGCGTCTCACTGTGCTGGTCATCGGCCAATTTCGATGAGGCGGCCTTCGATGCCCCGGAGGAGATCCGCCTCGATCGGAAACCGAATCCGCACATCTCCTTCGGCTTCGGCGCCCATCTCTGTCTCGGCGCGCCGCATGCCCGGCTGATTCTGCGCAGCCTGCTGCAAGCGCTCACCGAACGTGTCGGGCGCATCACCGTGCTCGATGCCAAGGAGCACGTCGAGCACGAGGCGAGCTACGAACGCTCGAACGGCTACGAGTCCCTGACGATCAAGCTGACGCGGCTCTGAAACGCACGATGCCTCCATTTTTCGCGGGCATCATCCGACGGCGAATCTCCCTCCCAAAACGCTAAGTTTTTCCCCGCCGTGCTATATCTTCAATGGTGCCACCACCCTCCTCGCTTTTTCGTATGACCGACCAAATCCATCGCCATCATTCCCTTCGCACCGCCGGGGCACTCTTCGCCGTTGTAATTGCTTGCCACGCCGGGGCGCTCTGCGCCGCGGAGGCGCCGGTGCCCGGGAAAATTGAATTCAACCGCGATGTGCGGCCGATTCTTTCGGACAACTGCTTCTATTGCCACGGCAACGACCCGAAGCATCGCGAGGCGGACCTGCGCCTGGACCTCCGGGAGGAGGCGGTCGCGGCGAAGGCGTTCGTGCCGGGAAAGGCCGAGGAGAGCGAACTGGTGAAGCGCATTTTCACCACCGACGAGGATGACCTGATGCCTCCGCCGGATTCGCACAAGAAACTCACGGCGCGGCAGAAGGAGATATTGAAAAAGTGGATCGCGCAGGGCGCGGAGTATCAGGGGCACTGGTCGTATGAGCCGCCGGTGAAGGCGGCGATTCCCGCGGGGCAGAATGGCGTGGATGTGCTCGTGCGGAAGCGGCTCGCGGAGATCGGGCTGAAGCCCTCGGCCGAGGCGGACCGGCGTACGTTGATCCGCCGGCTTTACTCGGATCTGCTCGGGCTGCCGCCAAAGCCGGAGGAGGTCGCGGCGTTCCTCGACGACCAGTCGCCGGACGCGTACGCGAAGCTGGTCGAGCGCGTGCTCGCGAATCCGCATTACGGGGAACGCATGGCGATTGGCTGGCTCGATGTGGTGCGCTTTGCGGACACGATCGGCTATCACTCGGACAATC
>JBEBGK010000438.1:0-4146 GCA_040081515.1 Chthoniobacteraceae bacterium | reverse complement strand
TTGGTCTCGTGGGCTCGGAAGATGTGTATAAGAGACAGTTTCCCAACGCGCGCAACGCGACGGCGGGCACGCTGAAGCAGCTCGACCCCGGCGCCGTGGCGAAGCGCCCGGTGCGCGCCGTTTTCTACGCGGTCGGTGCGCTGGAGGGGATCGACTTCGAGACGCACGCGGAGACGCTGCGCAGCTTGAAAAAGTTCGGTCTGCCGACACAGGAGCTGTGGTGGGAATGCGCGGACATGGAGGAGGTCATCGAGCGTTACCAGAAGGACGTCGTGCATCATTACGACGAGCGGCGCGACCTGCGGGCGAAGGTCCACTACGAGATCGACGGCATCGTGATCAAAGTGAACCGCCGCGCGGACTGGGATCGGATCCCCGTGAAGGCGAAGGCGCCGGGTTACGCCATCGTGCACAAACCGGTGCCATGGATTTCAGGCGCGGAGACCGTGGTGAACGGCATCACGATCCAAGTCGGAAGGACGGGCGTGCTCACTCCGGTCGCCGAACTGAAACCCGTCTTCGTGCAAGGCTCCACAGTCGCGCGCGCCACGTTGCACAACGACGAGGAAATCAAGCGCAAGGACATCCGCATCGGCGACACCGTGATCATCCGCAAGGCGGGCATGGTAATCCCCGAAGTCATCGAGGTCATCCAGTCGAAGCGTCCAAAAACGTCGAAGCCGTTCGATCTTTTTGAATTCGTCGGCGGGAAATGTCCGGCGTGCGGTGGCGCGATACAGCGCGATCCGCGGTCACGTGTCGTCGCCGAGTGTTCAAATCCAGAGAAAAGCGGAAACAAATTTCGATGTAAGTATCGCTCCGAAGACCTGAATTTGGTTGGTCATACTTGCCCAAAATGTAAACACGCCAAGATGGAGAGGGTGGCGGAATACATGGACTGGATTTGCGACAATATCTCCGGCTGTCCCGCGCAGCTCGTGCGGCGCGTGGAGTTCTTCGGTCAGCGCAGCGCACTCGACATCGAGGGGATCGGCGGAGTGGTCGCTGAGAAGCTCGTCGAGCGCGGTCTCGTAAAATCGCCGCTCGACCTTTTCGACCTGCGCCTCGAACAACTCGCGAAGCTCAACCTTGGCACCGACGACGAACCGCGCATCTTCGGCGAAAAGAGTGCGGCGAAAGTCATCGCGGGAATCCAGCGGGCAAAAACCCTGCCGCTTGCAAAATGGCTGCGCGCCCTTGCGATCCCGGAGATCGGCGAAGAAACCGCGCACGATTTGGCCTCTCTGTTTTCCACACTCCCTGAGATGGCTGAGTCCACGGGGCTTCGGGACATAGCGCTGCTCGGTCAATACCGGGCAACCATTCTTGCCAATGTCGTCGGGGACGAAGCGAAAGAGACAATGACTGAAGCTCAGCAAACCCAGCGACGCAAACGCCAGCGTGAAGCAAAAGTCCTCGCAGAACCAGTAGGGCGACGCTTGGTCGAAAGCGGTGTCGCCGTTCCAACCGCGGGAGATGGCACTCGATCTTGGCAGGTGGTGCCAAAGATCGGTCCGGTTGCGGCAAAAGCGATACTGGCGTGGCTTGAAAGTCCCGCGGGAAGAGAAACGATCAATAGACTTCGACTGATGGGCATTTCTCCGCAGGGCGCCGTCCCCGGAAAGGAGGACTCTGCGTTTGCCGGCAAGACGTTTGTCCTTACCGGCGGGCTCACGACCATGACGCGACCCGAAGCACACGAAAAGATTCGGGCCTTGGGCGGCAACGTCGGTAGTAGCGTCAGCAGCAAGACAGACTTCGTTATTGCTGGCTCGGACGCCGGGACCAAGTTGGAGAAGGCGAAGGAACTTGAAGTACGCATCATCACGGAGAGTGAGTTCCTCGAAATGATCGGCGGCGCTCCTACGCCGCGGGGGCGGCAACAGGAGGAGTTGTTCTAATTCATGCCTGCCTCCGACATGAAACTGACCCTTCTGGCAAAAAGCAGCAGCGGCGATCCTTACCGTGTCGACGTTGACGCCGACCAATCGGGAATTCGGATGTTCTGCCACTGCCCGGCCGGCGTCCTCCGGCAAGTCTGCAAACACAAGATCGCCTTGGCAAAGGGTGATGTGACGATGCTTGCCGACGCTGCACAAGCGGCAGAACTCAAGGTTATGCAAAGCGGGGAGCAATATCCAACGTTGATCGCCCGAATTGGCATCTATGAGAGAGAGATCTCAGGTTTGGAGAAGCGGAAAACTGAAATTCACAAAGAGGAAAAGGCTCTCAAGGCACGGCTTGCCCAAGAGTTCGTCCGTGGCATTGCACGGCAAGTGGGATAGCTCCCAGCCTGAAGAGGGCTATCCTTTGGCTGTAGCCTTGGTCGGCGTCGCGACGATGCGAAATCACTCGGCGTGGCCGTGCTGAACAAAAAGGAATTCCTCGCGATGCTCGGCCCGGAGCAATCCGGCCCGCAGGGCAGCCTGTTCTGAGCGGCTGAGATGCGCTCGGCCCCACCTGCGAGGTTCCCTTCACGGTCTTTGGTGCGGCGGCAGCACGACATCCACGATGATCGGAAAGTGATCGCTGCCAACGTAGTTGCCGACCGTGCGGGTGGCGTATGGGATTTCCTTCGAGACGAGACAGTGATCGAGAGGGATCCACAGCAGCGGTAGTTCGGACGGCCAGGTTGGGTGCCAGCCGGAACGGCGGCCTGTATCCCGCAGGGAGGCGGCGCGTTCCAGGTTGCGAAAGTGGGGCGACCACGGTGTCGCGTTCAGATCCCCGAGCACCACCGCTGGCAGCGTCTGCCCTGACACCGCGCCGGCGATCTTCTCGAGTTGCTCGTTTCGCAAGGCGGCATTTTCTTTGCTCGCGGGCGGAAGCGGATGTGTGGCGACCACGAAGACAGGCTGGCCCGACGGCTCGATGACCGCGAGGATGGATGGAACACCGAAGTCGTCCGGCCAGTTGATCACTTCGGACGATGTCAGCGGCAGCCGGCTGAAAAGCGCGATGCCGAAATTATCCTCGCGCGGGATGATCACCCGGTGAGGAAGAGTTTTGCTGAGGTCTTGCAACGCAAGCACCCACGCATGGTTCACCTCCATGAGCAGCAGCACGTCCGGTTGTACGCGGCGGATTTCGCCAAGCACGAGGTCGTGACGGGTGTTAGCCGTGTGGACGTTCAAAGCCATCAGGCGCAGCGACGCCCCGGCTGGTTTCACACTCGACGCAGGGACGATCCAAGGTGCGAGCACGGCAGCATTCAGCGCTGCACAAACGAGGCAGACCGTGGCAAACCTGCGCCTCCGTCCCACGGCAAGCAGCCCGGCCATCACGAGAAGGAAAACTAGATACTGCGCGCGGAAGTGCGTCGTCAGCTCCAGCAGCCAATGCGCCTCGCCGGCAAAACCTGCGAGCGAAAGCGCAACTCCCAGTGCTCCCGATGCCTCCACCATTCCCCACAGCGAAATCCGGGGTGCGCCCGCCGTCTCCGCCTTCGCTCCGGTGTCGGTTCCTTCAGGGGTCATGGCGTTGGGAGGAACATCACGCGCGGCGGACAATGGTCGTCAGGGTTGTCATCATCGGCATCGCGGCTGCCGCGAGAGTGGAAGCGGTCCCAGGAATTTGGCGAGCGAAGAATGACCGCCAGCCGGATTCGGCGCCGCATGGGGGGCGATCGCGAAGACAAAGTGCCAGACTGATAGCCACCAACACCGCATTCAGCCGCGTGGTCCGCCGTGCTTACGACTACCGGTGCGCCGCGTGCGGGCTGCGGGTCTTCCTTGAGGGCGGACTCTACATTGTTGACGCCGCGCATCTGATTCCCTTCGCCGAGACCCACGACGACGATCCGCGCAACGGCATGGCGCTCTGCAAGAATCACCACTGGGCGATGGACCGGTATTTGATCGCACCCGGCACCGACCGCGTCTGGCACGTCACGACATCCCTGGACGACCGAATCGAAGGCCAGCGCGACCTCATCCGGCTCGACGGCCGCTCCATCCTGCTCCCGCACGAACCGCGCTACCACCCGAAGGACTCCGCCCTCCGCTGGCGCGAGAGGAAACTGGAACACTGAACTCAGCGCACACGGTCATTAACCCAAGTTCCGCAGTTCGCGCCATGGCGGAAAAATCTTTCCCTTTAGCCGCGGCGCGGCGGGGTGGTGTCGCCTCTGTGGGGAGGTTGTTTTGG
>JBEBGK010000437.1:0-4150 GCA_040081515.1 Chthoniobacteraceae bacterium | reverse complement strand
GCGAGCACGCCGCCGAGTGCAAGGACATGCGCGGTGTGATTGCGATTTGGAAATGGCCCGAGTCCTCCCTCACCCAGCCAGGATCGCATCCGCCAACCGGTGAACCACTGGATGAGGATCAGCACCGCCAGTACGGCGACGCCGCACACAAAGCTGCGTGCCCCGAGCAGGCGGCTCTCCGCGTTCCACGGGCTCGCGAGCAGCCAGCCCATCCAGACAATCCCGACGGCGAGGAGGAAACAGGCCTCCAGCGTCAGCCGCGGCTGTGGCGAAAGTGTCGCCGGCAGCACGATCCCCGCGCCCTCGACCGGCGCGCGCCACGACGGGACGCGGAACCATTCCCCGGGCAGAAGCCCCGAAGCGCCAAGAATGAGCAACCCCAGCGCCGCGAGGCACCAGTTCCGGCCCGGCAGCGCCGGTGCCGGCGCAAGAACCAGGAGCAGACCGATCGCAGCGATGATGACTGCCTGCACGAAGCGTTCCGTCGCTCCTCCCATCATCACTGCGGCCAGTACCAACGCAGAGACGAGCGCGGGGATGCGGGCGGCGGAAAACGTGGTCATCCGTGCTTCTTGCATTGTTGCACGGGACTCAACCACAGCGACCGGTGAAACTACCATCCGCAATTCGCAACGCCGCAGCGAGGCGGGCAACGGTCCGGGACAGGAAGAGACGCCTTTTCCGGAGGCAGCGCCTCGGCGGCAGCAGGGCTGAAGAAAATCAGTATCCGCCCGGAGTGCCCGGCGCGGTCAGCAGTTCCCCGCCGAACTTCATCGCGCCGAACTGTAGGGGATTGCGCATTCCCAAGTCACCGAGCAGCGGAGTGGGGCCGCCGTCCGAGATCATCCGCAATTCCGAGAACATGAAGTGGCCGGCATTCAGCGCGGGCGAGTAGTAGGTGCGCAGGTTGTGCCCGTGCGGATTGGACAGGCTGTAGAAGACGCTGGATTGCGTCATCTGCACGCTGTTCGGGTAATCGCGCACGGTCGCAGTGGGGAACGTCGCCATCCAGTTACCGCCTGCGTCGGCGGTGACCGTTTGAATGCCGATGATCTCGCCCTTCGTGTTATAGAGCGTGAGGACGAGCGACGAACCGGGATCGGCCGCGCCGCTATAAACCGGCGCGAGGGGCAGGAGCGGCTGACGGTAGATGTCCGGGCTGCCGACGGCCGTTCCGGGCTTGCCGCTGGGGCGCACCGGGGTGGCCTTCGCGAAATCGTTGAATGCATCGTAAGCGTAGCTCATCGCGGCCGTCGTGCTGGCGTTCACGCTCACCGTGTCGCGCACCACGTAATCGTTCAGTCCGCCTTCGCCGAGGAAGCCATCCCCGGCGCGGCGCTCCGCCGGACCGTTACCCGGCAGGCTGCTCCATGTGACATCGGCTGCGTTCAGGATGGCAACGTTGCCCGGCGAATTGACGACCACTTTGACCCGGTAAGTGATCGTGATCTGCCCGCCGAGCGGAATGTCGAACTGGCCGGTCAATGCTCCCGCGATGTTGGGCGCGACGGACGTTGACACCACTGCGCCGCCGGTGGCGGTCGTCACCACGCTCTCGAATGCCAGCCCTGCCGGAAGCGCGTCCGAGAAGATCACCTCCCATGCGGTGGCGTCGCTTCCGGAGGCATGGCCGATGGTCACCGTGAAAGCGAGGGTATCGCCAAACCTCGGCGTCGAGGATCCGCTCACCAGCACTTTGTCCACATACAGGATCGGTTCCGCGATCGTCGCAGTCACGGGGCTCGAGATCACACCTCCGGGAATCACATCGCTTGTTCCATCGCCATCGAGATCGATCAGCGGACGGAAGACGTTGTCCAGCGTGGTGCCCGACTGGTTCGAGAGCAGATTCTCGACGCGAGCGTTGAACTCGAGAACGACAAACTGGCCGGCGGGGACTCCGGTCTCCGTGTTCGTGATGTCGCCGAGCTTGAAGTAAACATCCGTCCCGCTGCCGTACACATCCACGTCGCCGACGGGGCTCGAGGAAATCGCGGTGCCGGGCAGCAAGAAGGTCGGCGCGGAGTTCGGATTCGTCCCGCCGAGACCGGGTCCGGCGAGCGTGGTCGAAGTCACGCCGATGCCGCTGAGAGAAACCAGGGCGAGAGCCGTGGTGCCGTCGTTCAGGAAGATGAGCCCCGAGGGGAGCTGCTCCTCGATGATGAAGCCATCCATCAGGCCATCCGGCAATGCGACGACCAGACGGTAGCGCACCAGTTCGCCGATGCTGACATTCGAGCCCGTCGTACCCGGGTTGTCCGTCGAAACGATGGCCTTGTTTGGATCGAACGGAAAGATCTCGGCGAACCCGTAGTTCGTCGCGTTCGTCCCCGACGCGAGAGCGACTCCGCTGATCACGTCGTTTGCCGATACGAGACCGCCCGCGCTGCCCGGCGTGTCCGCTCCATCGAGGTAACCCGCGGGTTGCGTCTCGGTGACCGAGTAAATCCCCGGGCGCAGTCCGCTGAACGAATACAGCCCTGCCGCATCCGTGGTCGTGACGAGGCTCACGGGCGCACCGAGATCATCCGTGCCGGTGAGCGTCACGGTCGTGTTGACGATGCCCGAGTCGGCGCCGTTCATCACGCCGTTCACATCGAAATCCTGAAAGACCATTCCGCTGATCGACGCTGGCTGCAGTTCGCCGAAGTTGTAGCCTGTCCCCGTCTGGCTCGCGCTCGTGGTGATGCCCGAGAACGTGTCATTTCCGAGGACCCCGCCGAGGCTGCCGAGCGCGTCCATTCCGTCCAGGTAGCCGCCGGGCTGCGTCTCGGCGAGCGTGTAGGTCCCGGGGCGCAGATTGAGGAATTCGTAGGTGCCCGCGCCGTTCGTGAGGGCTGAGAGCGAGACGGGCGCCCCGAGGTCGTTCGTGCCGGTGAGCGTGACCGTCGCGCCGGCGATTGGTGTTTCGCCGGGGTCGAACACGCCGTTGTTGTTCGCATCCACGTAAACGGATCCGCTGAGCGAGTTGTCCGGATCGTTGATGGTGGCGGTCGCACTCGCGCCGGCGTTCGTCGTGATGCCGGCCGTCACGGCGACGTTCATGGTGAATGTCTCGGTGCTCTCGTTGAGGACGTCGTCGGTGACCGGCGTGCGAACCAGCACGCTCGTCGCGCCGGGCGCAAACGTCGCGGCTGCGGCTGGAATCCATGTCACGCCGCCGTCCGTCGAGACTTCAACCGCCGGGCCGTAGTCCGGCCCCGTCGCGGTGCCGTCTGCGAAGCTCACGCTGAAGGTGACAGGCGTCGTGCTCGGATTGCTCAGGCTCACAGTGAACACCGCATAAGGATCGGTGCCTTCCTCGACCACGACATTTCCAACACTGATGGTCGGCGTGTCGTTATCGGCGCCGCCCGCGCCGGTGCCGTCGTCGTTGATCGTGCCGATTCCCAGGCCGTCCGCAATGGTCACATTGACCGGATTGCCCAGGTTCACCGCGAAGTTCTCACTCTGCTCGAAGAGCACGTCGTTCAGCAAGGGCACCGTGATCGTCTGCGTGGTGATTCCCGGTGCGAACGTCAGCGTGCCGCTCACCGCCGTGTAATCGTTGCCAGCGGTCGCGGTGCCGCCGGCAAGCGCGTAGTCCACGCTGATCGAGAGCGCGCTCGGGGCATCAAGGGTGACGGTGAAGGTGACCGTCCCCGCGGCTTCATTTACTGTGACGTCATTGATGGTGGCGTTCGGCGTCCCGTCGTTGTCCACGATCGTCCCGATCCCCTGTGCGTCTGCGATCGTCGCGTTGCTCGCGTTCGCCAGGTTCACCGTGAACGTCTCGTCCAGCTCATCCAGCAGATCGTCGCTGATCGCCACCGTGATCGTCTGCGACGTGATCCCCGCCGCGAACGTCAGCGTCCCGCTTCCGGCCGTATAGTCCAGCGCGCCCGCAGTGCCGTCCGCCATGCTGTAGTCCACGCTCACCGGCAGACCGCTCGCCGCATCCAGGCTCACCGTGAATGTCACCGTCCCGGCCCCCTCGTTCACCGTCACATCATTGATCGCAATCGCCGGCGGCCCGTCGTTGTCCACGATCGTCCCGATCCCCTGCGTATCCGCGATCGTCGCGTTGCTCGCGTTCGCCAGGTTCACCGTGAACGTCTCGTCCAGCTCATCCAGCAGATCCTCGCTGATCGGCACCGTGATCGTCTGCGAC
>JBEBGK010000436.1:0-4154 GCA_040081515.1 Chthoniobacteraceae bacterium | reverse complement strand
GCCCGCAGGGTGATGTGCTCAAGGCCATCGAGAAGACCTTCGGCTCCGTCGCGAAATGGCAGGAGCAATTCTCCGAGAGCGCGATGAAAGTTTTTGGAAGCGGCTGGACGTGGCTCGTCCTCCGGAAGGGGAAGCTCGCCATCGAGAACACGCCGAACCAGGACTCGCCTCTGAGCACCGGCGGGCAGCCGTTGCTCGGGATCGACGTCTGGGAACACGCCTACTATCTCAAATATCAGAACCGCCGGGCGGATTACGTGAAGGCGTTTCAGGACGTGATTCACTGGGAATTCGTGGGTGCGCGCTTCAAGAAGCTCCAGGGCTGAGCCGTCCGCGACGCCGTCTGCATTTCTCGCGACTGGCGCGCAAAGCAGTCCGTCCGTCGCGCCACGAAAACCTCCGTCGCCAGACCGGGGCCCGATGTCCACTCCCGCAATCTCCATCCAGAACCTGACCAAGGAGTTCACGAACCCCTCGGTGTTCCAGCGCGGCAAGGTCGTCGCAGTGAAAAACCTCTCGCTCAACGTCGAGGCCGGGCACGTCTACGGGCTGCTCGGGCCGAACGGCTCGGGCAAGAGCACCACGATGAAGATCGTGCTCGGCCTCGTCATCCCCACCGGCGGCGAGACCTATGTCTTCGGGCGCAACAGCCGCGACGTGGAGAGCCGCGAATCCGTCGGCTTCCTCCCGGAAAATCCCTATTTCTACAAGTTCCTCACCGGCGCGGAGACGCTGCGCTTTTACGGAAAGCTGTGCGGTCTCGGCGGGAAGATACTCCGGGAACGCACCGCGGAATTGCTCGCGCTCGTCGGGCTCGAGGATGCCGCGAATCGCCGCATCGGCGGATACTCGAAGGGGATGCTCCAGCGCATCGGCCTCGCACAGGCCCTCATCCAGGATCCGCGCCTGCTCGTCCTCGACGAGCCGACGGCGGGCGTCGATCCCGCCGGTTCGCGGGAGATCCGCGACCTCATCCTGCGGCTCAAGGCGCGGGGCATCACCGTGATGCTGTGCTCGCACCTGCTCAGCCAGGTGCAGGAGATCTGCGACCGTATCGGCATCATGAGTCGCGGCGAACTGCTGCGCGAGGGCGCGCTGGATGATCTCATCTCCATCGAAAACCAGACCGAACTCGTGCTCGAGAACGCATCCCCCGCCCTGCTCGACGAGCTGCGCGCGCGCGCCGAGTCGGCGGGAGCCCTCATCGTGAGCAGCCACAAGCCCCAGCAAAACCTCGAGCGCTATTTCCTCGACGTCACCCGCGACCGCAAATGAGCCACGCCGATCCGACTCCCAGCGCGGCGGTCCACGCCTCGGCGCACAAACTGTTCTCCTTCCGCCGCACGGCCGCGATCGCGGGCAACACGTTCCGCGATCTCGTCCGGCAGAAGGTGTTCTACTTCATGCTGCTCTTCGCGCTGCTGCTCATCGGCGCCTCGCTCGCGCTGGTGTCGCTTTCCTTCCAGGGACAGCTCCAGACGGTGATGGATGTCTCCCTCGGCGCGATGTCGGTCTTCACGATGCTACTCGCCGTGCTCTCGACGGCGATGCTGCTGCCGAAGGACATGGAGGACCGCACGCTCTACACGATCCTCGCGAAACCCGTCGCGCGCTTCGAGTACCTCGCGGGTAAACTCGCCGGCGTGGCGATGATCCTCGCCGTCGCGACCGCGCTGATGGCCGCGGTCTTCTGCGTGGTCCTCGCCTACTGGCAGGGCCGCGAGATCGCCGGGATCCAGATGGAACTCCCGCAGGACCGCGCCGCGGCGGAGATCGCGAAACTGCAGGCGGGCACCTTCACGCCGACGCTCTTTGGCGGCATCGGGGTCATCTTTCTCCGCGCGCTGGTGTGCGCGGCGCTCACCCTGATGCTTTCGAGCTTCGCCACGTCGTGGCTGTTCACGGTGATCGCCGCGCTGATGATGATCCTCGTCGGCCATCTCGTTCCGATTGCGCGCAGCGTCTGGCAGGGACCATTCGGCGCGGGTGCGGACATTCCATTGCACATCTCCCTCCTGCTCCGGATCGTGACGGTGTTCTTTCCGGACATGCAGTTGTTCAATGTCGTGGACGACATCGCCGTCGGCGTGAGCATCGGCGGCGACGTCTTTCTCAACGTCCTCGGGCTCGGTGCCGGCTACCTCGCAGTGTATCTGCTGGTGGGGTATCTGTTTTTCGCATGGCGGGAGCTATGAAAGGGCGCGTACTCGGCATCCTCGTGCTGGCCTGCTGGGGAATCCTCAAGCTGCCGCTCGAGACCCGTCTCACGGCGCAGATGCAGACCGCGCGGCTGGGCGGATTCAAGATCACCGCGAGCCTGCGTCAGCAGACGGGGCAGGCCGGGTTCATCGCGGCGCTCGGCGGGTTGCGGGCGGCGGTCGCCGACCTGCTGTGGATCCGCGCGCACGTCGCCTGGCAGGACGTGCAGTACGGGAGGATGAAGCTGCTCTTCGACGCATGCACCGCGATGCAGCCGCGGCGGGTCTATTTCTGGGATCTGAGCGCGTGGCACATGGCGTGGAATGGCGCCGCGCACGTCCAGAACACCGTGGAGGATCCGGAGGAACGACGCCGCAAGATGATGGAGTTTTTCAAAATCGGCGAAGACTACCTGCTGCGCGGCATCGAGAATAACCCGGATGACTGGCAGATCTACGACCGGCTCGGGATGCTCTACCGGGACAAGCTCAAGGATCCCGCAAAGGCCGCCGCCGCATACGACGAGGCATCGAAACGCCCTGGACGTCTCGACTACACGCGGCGCTTCGCAGCCTACATGCTCTCGGAGGTGCCGGGACGCGAGCGCGAAGCCTACGAGCGGCTCCTCGCACTTTACCGCGAGGGGGAACACGAGTGGCTCGACACGCTTCTCAAGCGCCTTCAGCTCATGGAGAGAAAATTAAAAATTCCCCTCGAACAGAGAGTCGATATACCTCCCGGCCACCGGCTCCCGCCGGAATAACGAATGCGATTTGCAATCTTTGGAGACATCCACTCAAACCTCGAAGGCCTTCATGCGGTCCTTGCCGATGCGAAGGCGCAGGGCTGCACCCACTTCGTCTGCCTCGGGGACATCGTCGGATACAACGCAAACCCCAAGGAGTGCCTGGACATCGTCCGCTCGCTCGAGTGCCCCGTGGTGAAGGGCAACCACGATGAACTCGCCTGCATCGACTACAATCCCGCCAACGTCTCGGGGCTCGCGAACGAAGGCATGGCTTACACGAGGAAGCAGTTGAAGCCGGAGGACGTGGCGTGGCTGGACGCCCTCAAGTTCGTCCGGCAGGTGCGGGATTTCACGATCGTCCACGCCACGCTCGATACGCCGCACAAGTGGGGCTACGTGCTCAACCAACTCGATGCCAGCGCGAGTTTCAGCTATCAGCACACGCAGTTGTGCTTCTACGGCCACACCCATGTGCCGCGCGCCTACGTCCGCGAAAGCCAGGTGCGCACCTTCGAGAAGTGGGAAACCATGGTCATCGAGCAGGGGAAAAAGTATTTCGTCAACGCCGGCAGCGTGGGCCAGCCGCGGGATGGCGACTGGCGATCGGCGTACGTCATTTATCACGCGAAGGAAAACCGCATCGAGCTGCGCCGGGTCGAATACGACATCGAGACGACGGTGCAGAAAATCCTCGATGCGGGCCTGCCGCCGCGGCTTGCCAGCCGGCTGCGCGAGGGGCATTGAAACTCCCGCCGGGTCGCGAAGCCGGCGGGAATCGTCCGGCGCCCCGCGCCACCATCGTGCGTCCACCGCGCTCCATCCTGATCATCAAGCCCAGTTCGCTCGGCGACGTGGTGCATACGCTGCCGGCCGTCGCCTGCATAAGGCGGCGCTGGCCGGGCGCGCGGATCTCGTGGCTCGTCAATCCCGAGTGGGCTCCCATTCTCGCGGGCAATCCCGACTTGGATGAGGTCATCGAATTCCCGCGCCGCCAGTTCGACGGCCTGCGCGGATGGCTGCGTCTCCCGGGATGGAGCCGGGAATTGCGCTCGCGCGTGAACCCGGACCTCGTGCTCGATTTCCAGGGCCTCCTGCGAAGCGCGATCGTCGCGCGCGGCGTCGGCGGCGAAATCTGGGGCACGTCCGACTCGCGGGAAGGCGCGCGATTCCTGCATCACCACGTCGTCCCGGTCCCTCCGCGGAGGGA
>JBEBGK010000435.1:0-4157 GCA_040081515.1 Chthoniobacteraceae bacterium | reverse complement strand
TTTCCAGCCACGGGTCATCCCAGGCGATACCCTGTTCCGCGCGGAAGGTTTCGAGCAGCCATTTCTTCGACACCCAGTCCACCGCGCCGACCAGCTCCGTCGAATCGCCGCGCCGCAACCCGTCGAGCACCCAGCCCCATCGGTCCAGCAGCCAGTCCGTTTCCTCGTCGCGTCCCGCAAGCTGCCTTGCCGCGGCGAGAAATCTCTCCTGCACGCCGAGCGCCGTCTCCTCGCCGCCATCCTCGAGCACGACAGGCGCATCCGCACGGCATGCGCGCGAGACCGATCGCGTCGCGAAAACGGCATCCTGGAGCGAGATGCGGCGCGGCAGCAGATTCTCCTCGATCAACGTGAGCACGAGATGCGTGGTGCCGACTTTCATCGCAGTCGCGAACGGGCTCATGTTCGAATCCCCGATGAGCAG
The DNA here is from genome assembly GCA_040081515.1 of Chthoniobacteraceae bacterium. Classification (GTDB taxonomy): domain Bacteria; phylum Verrucomicrobiota; class Verrucomicrobiia; order Chthoniobacterales; family Chthoniobacteraceae; genus SXWH01. Next base: position 3,733 of record JBEBGK010000435.1, on the reverse strand, counting down.
ATGCAGCCGCCGGTAGCGGCGGGAATCGGCAAGCGGCTCATCGCGGGCGTTGATGATCGCGCGGTTGAACTGCACCCACTGGTAGATGTCGTTCACGATGTGATCCGCCCGCTGGCTGAGCTGGAAATCCACCCGGTCGTAAGGCGGCAGCGGCTCAATCTCGAATACGACCGGGCTCGCCTGCCCCACGCGTCCCGCGCCGGTGAAAATCTGGCGCGTCGCGAGGAAGCTCAGCAACGCGCCCGCATTCTGCGCCGTGAACTCCGTGTCCCGCGGCATCAGGTAGTTTTCGTGGCAGCCGAAAGTCGCGCCGGTCTTGTGATCGATGTTGTTCTTCAGGAACGAGACGGTCTCATCCACCCCCATCGCCTCCACCCCGGCCTGCAACATCGCATCGCCCGCGAGATCGTAGGCCACCAGATCGCGCACGGTCCGGCATTCCGGCGTCGCGTATTCGACATGCCCCATGTCCATGTAGAGGCGCCCGCCATTGAGCAGGAAGCCGCCATTCCCCGGCGGCTCCTCGTAATCACGGTAATGCTGATCGAGCACGCCGACGCACGCCTTCTTGAAGAGATGGTTCTTCACGCGGATCGGCCACGTCCCCGGCCGCTCCTCGTCGTGCGTCACGAGGCAGCCGTACTCCGTCTCGATGCCGACGATGCGGTTCATGTGCGCCGGGAGGAAAATCCAGCCAGCCCGCGTGAATCCCGCACTGGAGGATGCACCCGTCGCCGGCGGAACATGATCACGCCTCCGGGTAGAGGATCCGTCCGCAATTCAGGCACGTGGTGACGGTCTTCCCCGCTTTCACCGCATGGATGATGTGCGTCTGCGCCTTCACGTGGCAGCCCTGGCAGATCTCGTTCGTGAGCGGCACGACGGCCTGCGCGTCCTTCGTGTCAAAAAGCCGCTGATACGTGTCCAGCAGATCCTCCTCCACATCCGCCGCCAGCTTCGCCCGCTCGGCCTGCAGCTCCTGCATCTGGCCCTCGATCGCCTTCACCTTCGCATCGAGGTCCGCCAGTTGCCCCTGCACCTGCGCCTTCGTCGCCGCCGCATCCTTCTCCGCCGCGGCGATGACCGGCTTTTGCTTCTCCGCTGCTTCCATCAGTTCCAGTTCCTGATCCTCGATCGCCGTGATCTCCTTTTCCAGAGACTCGATCTGGTGCGAGATCGCCTGGTACTCGTCGTTCTTCTTCGTCTCGAGTTTCTGCACTTGATACTTGTTGATGCGCTCCCTGCGGGTGCCCACTTCGTTTTCGAGCTCCTTGCGCTTCACCTCGATCTCCTTCGCCTTCAATTTCGCCGCATCGAGACTGCCCGAGGTCCCGGAAGTCCGCGCCTCCATGTCCTTTTTCTCGAGGGGGGCGCGCTTCAGTTCGGCCTTGAACTGGCGCAGCTTGCGATCGCGGTCCTGAATGACGAGGAGCTGTTTGACGGCTGGGAGCATCGCCCCACCATGCGAGAAGGATCGCAGACCGTCAATGCGGGCGCGATGCGGGTTCACGTTCGGCGCGCGACACCCCGCGAGCCCGTCCCGGTTCAGACGGGCTCGTCTTTCCCGCCGTCCGGTTTGCCGTGCGCACGAAGCCTGCTACGCTCTTTGCCGACATGACCGAACCACGATTGCCGACGCCGGAGGAGCTTCGCTCGAAGCTGACGGAGTTCATGAAATCGAATTTTGGCGAGAACGTCGCCGTGCACATGGGGACGGGGCCCGGGGCGCCCGGCACCGCTCCGGCGCCTCCCCAGCCCGCAAAGGATGTGCTCGCGTTCAATCACCAGCCGCGCGACATCAAGGCGCATCTGGATCGCTTTGTGATCAAGCAGGACGAGGCCAAGAAGGTCCTCGCGATCGCGGTGTGCGATCATTACCACCAAGTGCAGGCGGTCCAGGCGGCGGCGAAGCCGGACGGGCGGATGCCGGAGTATGTGAAGCAGAACGTCATCCTGATCGGGCCGACGGGCGTGGGGAAGACCTACCTGGTCAAGCACATCGCGGAACTGATCGGCGTTCCGTTCGTGAAGTCGGATGCGACGAAATTCAGCGAGACGGGATACGTGGGCGGCGACGTGGAGGATCTCGTGCGCGAACTGGTGAAGAAGGCGGACGGCGACGTGGCGCTCGCGCAGAATGGGATCGTTTACGTGGATGAGATCGACAAGATCGCGGCCTCGAATCACCAAGGGGGCCGGGACGTGAGCGGGCGCGGTGTGCAGACGGCGCTGCTGAAGCTGATGGAGGAGACGGAGGTGCCGCTGCGCAGCCAGTCGGACATCGCGGGGCAGCTCGCCGCGGCGATGGAATTCCAGCGCACGGGGCAGCGCAATCCGGAGACGATCAACACGCGGCACATCCTTTTCATCGTGAGCGGCGCCTTTGACCGGCTGCCGAAGATCATCGAGCGGCGGGTGAAAAAATCGGAGGTGGGCTTCAATGCGAAGGGCGCGCTTCCGACGGAGGAGACGGATCTGCTGAAGCTGGTCGCGACGCGCGATCTAATCGATTTCGGGATGGAGCCGGAGTTCATCGGGCGGGTGCCGGTGCGGGTGACGTGCGACGAGCTGACGGTGGATGATCTTTTCCAGGTGATGAAGCGATCTGAGGGGAGCATCATCCGGCAGTACGAACGGGCGTTTCGCGCCTACGGGATCGAGGTGTTCTTCGAAGACGATGCGCTGCGGGAGATCGCGCGCCTGGCCGCGACGGAAAAGACCGGCGCTCGCGGGCTGCTGACGGTGTGCGAACGGCTGCTGCGGGATTTCAAGTTCGAGCTGCCGGGAAGCGGCGTGACGCGGTTCAACGTGGACGCGGCGCTCATCGCCGATCCGCGCGCGACGCTCGAAAAACTGCTGCGCGAAGGCCACCGGGAAAAGGAGCAGGCGCTCGCGGCGGTCGCGCGGGAGTTCGCCCACCGGCTGTCGGAGCGCGTGCCGGTGCGCGTGGAGTTTTCCGAGGAGGCGATCGCGCGGCTGGTTGCGCGCGCCGAGGCGGAGAACGCGCACATGCGCGACCTGTGCGAGCAGCTTTTCAAGGACTACGAGTTCGGCCTGAAGCTCACGCAACCGGGCAGTCCGGCGGAAAAATTGGTGATCACCGCCGAGGCGCTCGAGGATCCGGACCGGTTTCTCAGCGACTGGCTGGTGGCGATTTATCGCAACGGGCGGAAGTAGGCCATCACTGGCCGGCGCGCTCGGCCGCGATGATGGTGATCTGGCCGTTGGCGCCGCGGATCACATCGCGGATGAGGAAACCTTTTGCCGAGTCGCGGGTGAGCGCGGAGTCCTTCGCGGGAGGCGCCACGCCCTCGGGGAAATCCACCACGACGAGCGCGGCGCTGTTGCCGGGTTTCGTCGGATCGGCATCGGGATTGCGCAGGGAATCACGCGTTCGCAATGCGACACGCCGGCCCAATACGCCGGTGACGATGAAATCGCCGCCGGTAAATGGCGCCAGAGCGTGCGCTTCGGCCGTCGAGGCACGCGTCCGGTCGGTCGATGGCAACCGGCGAGCGATGGCATCGCCGATGGCCGTTTCCAGATTGTCGAAGGGCTTCGATATGCGTTTCCGAAACGTATGAAGCGTTTTGAGAAACAAGTCCCGCGCCTGATCGAGGTCTACCGTCTCGACGGCGACCACTGGCTGGTCGCGAACACCCTCAGCGGCACGGAACCCGTCCGCATCGAGCCCTTCGACGCCATCGAGCTCGACATCGGGCGCTGGTGGCTC
>JBEBGK010000434.1:0-4164 GCA_040081515.1 Chthoniobacteraceae bacterium | reverse complement strand
GATCGACCCGGCGATGTCAGGCCCGAAATCCAGGCCGGCCGCTCCCTCACACCATCCGGAGCTGACCCCGGAAAAGCCAGATCAGCGCCTTCACGCCGAGTTCGGGGAGATTGAAAGGCTTGCCGACGAAATCATTCCCGCCGCTCAGGCTCGCCTTGGCTTTGTTTTGAAAAGTCGCCATGCCCGTGATGAAGACGATCGGCGTCTTCTTGTGCGCCTCGACCGCGCGGATCTTCGTGCACAATTCGAACCCGTTCATCTCCGGGAGACCCACGTCGAGGAAGATGAGATCCGGCCGCGAGCCGCCCAGTTTCTCGATGGCCCGCGAGGGGCTGGCGGCGCAGTCCGTTTGCAGGCCGGCGATCTCGAGCGCGGTACTGATGAACCGCCTCGCGCTGTCCTCGTCGTCCACCACGAGGAGATTCGCCGCGGATGGATCGGTGAGGCGATCCATGCTGCCGGGCGTCGTGATCGTGGAGAGAAAATCGAGCGCCTGGCCGACGGTGCGGACGGTGGAGGGATTGAGATCCTCGGGCGCCTCGTTCAACTCGTGGAGCAGGATGTCGAACGCATCGACGAGCCTGGCGAGCGGCTTGCTGGAGAGAAGCGCGGCCTTCAGCGAAAAGGCGTGGGCGAGATTCCAGAGGTTGTGCAGCGCGGAGAGTTCCGGCGAGGCCGTGGAGATGCCCGGCAGGCAGTGGCGCATCTCGTTGATGGCTTCCACCGCGTTGGACAGGATGCTCTTCGCCAGCAGATCGTCCGGTTTCGATGCAGCCGCCGCAGCGCCCGCGACCTTCGCGCCGCCGACGTCGTGGACCTTCCTGGCCATGCGCCGGCGCTCGAAGAATCCCGTGGGTTTCGCGGGCTCGGCAAGCGGCGCGGACGCCTGCTCGCCGAGACTGCGGTTCACCGCCTCCACAACCGCCTTCAGCGGATTCCCGTCGTGCGGAATGCAGAGCGTGGCCCCGGCCACCATGCCTGCCTCGCCCAGTCGCGCGAGCGCGGCGGGAAGGAGCAGGATGGGAACGGTCGCCCCGGACCTGGAAGCGCGGATCGCCTTGATGAAATCGAATGAATTGCCGCTTTGAAAAACGAGATCCATCAGGACCGCGTCCGGCGGATTCGCCGCGAAGGCCTTGTGCGCGTTCTCCAGTTCACGGGCGGTCTCCACAATGAAGTGATGCTCCTCCAGCTTCTCCCGGAAAATTTTCAGGAGCAGACGGTCGTCGTTGACGAGGAGGATTCGCTTGGAACTCATGCCTGGGACTTCAGTGGGTGAGGTGGATGCGCGGTCCTTCGATGCAAGGATCGTGCCGCTCGGCACCCGACTTCCGGCCCGGCAGGCGATTGCCCGCCTTTTCGGGCACGTGGAATGGCCGATGCTAGGGACTTCGGGTGAACCAAAGTCCGTCATGAAACAAGCACCTCGAGAACCACATTCCCGGAAACGCAATCGGCGCGACCCGTGGTGTGCGCGCAACATCAAGCTCCTCCGCGCGGCACTGCGAGTCTGGGAGATCAAGAAGCGGGTCAAGAGCACCTGACGCCCGCCACTGCCGGCGGCACCGGCAGCCGCCCGAACCACCGTCGGCGCTCAAAAAGATCTTGAGCGTGGCGGGAGGGCGAATACCGTCACGATCCTTCGGTTTCAAGGATCGTTAGCTCAATCGGTAGAGCAAGTGACTCTTAATCACTAGGTTGTCGGTTCGAGTCCGACACGATCCACCACTTCTCCCCTCCCGGCGGGAGGAGAGGCGCGGTTCCCACGCGGCAGGGATCGCGCGTCGCGATCCGGCTCCGGTGCTCGGCGCAGTCCCCTCTCTCCCTGCGGCCCGTCGTTCCGACGCACCGGCGGCTCCGTGCTTTCGTAAAAGACAGGCTTGCAGTCCGTGGCATCCGCATCGATCCTCCGCGCGTTAAACAGCCATCATTGAACGCCCTGTCTTTTCAGCGTCAGAGCAAGGTTCTCCTTCCGACGGATTGATCGCTCCCCGTGCGCGAGTTCCCGCGCCGGCACGCTTCGTTTTCCACACACCCGCCATGCAACTGCCCACCAACCTCCTCGATACCCAGCACGTCGATCCCCCCGCCGCCGCTGCTCCGCCCGCCATGCCTTTCGCCGGGCCTGGCCATCGCGACCTCCGCCGCGATGAATTCTGGCGCACCATCCCGGCCTGGGCGCAGGTGACCGCGGCCGAGTTTGGGAACCACCAGTGGCAGCAACGCCACACCGTCACCAATGTCCGCCAGCTCCGCGACACCCTCGGCGCGCTCGCGCCGGCGGGCTTCCTCACCGACCTCGAGGCCGGCATCGCGCATGCGCCGATGGCCCTCCGCATTTCGCCCTACCTCCTCGCGCTCATCGACTGGGCCGATCCGCTCGGCGATCCGGTTCGCACGCAATTTCTCCCCCTCCGCTCCCAGCAGCAGCCCGACCACCCGATGCTGCGTTACGATTCGCTGAATGAGCGCGAGGATTCGCCCGTGCCGGGGCTCACGCATCGTTACCCGGACAAGGCGCTCTTTCTCCCGCAGCCGAGCTGCCCGGTCTATTGCCGCTTCTGCACGCGCAGCTACGCCGTCGGCAGCGACACGGAGGTCGTGGAAAAAATGAAGCTCTCCGCCGGCGCAGATCGCTGGGAGCAGGCATTCGCCTACATCGAGTCGCAGCCGCAGCTCGAGGACATCGTCATCTCCGGCGGCGACACCTACAATCTGAAGGCCGCGCACATCGAGCAGATCGGCCGCCGCCTCCTCGCGATGCCGAATATCCGCCGCATCCGCTATGCGACCAAGGGCCTCTGCGTGCTGCCGCAGAAAATCCTCACCGACGAGCCCTGGCTCGACGCGCTCACCCGCGTGGTCGAATTCGGCCGCAGCCTGCACAAGGACGTCGTCGTCCACACGCACTTCAATCACCCGAACGAAATCACCGGCTTCACGGAAGACGCCCTCGGGCGCATGACCGAGCGGGGCATCCACGTCCGCTGCCAGTCCGTGCTCCAGCGCACCGTGAACGACACGCCCGACACGATGACGCTCCTCGTTCGCCGCCTCAGCTACATCAACGTCCACCCCTACTACGTGTACGTCCACGACATGGTCCCCGGCGTCGAGGATCTCCGCACTCCGCTGCACGTCGCGCAAAATCTCGAGCGCCATGTGCGCGGCGCGACCGCGGGCTTCAACACGCCGGCATTCGTCCTCGATGCCCCCGGCGGCGGCGGAAAAAGGGACGTCCATTCGCCGGATTTCTATGACCGGCGCACAGGCATCTCCGTCTTCACCGCGCCGAGCGTGAAGCCGGGGAAGAAATTCCTCTTCTTCGATCCCATCGATTCGCTCGACGAGGAGGCGCAATGGCGCTGGACGCAGCCGTCCCACCGTCGCGAGATGATCGACGAGGCCACGGCGGGTTGATGATTTAAGGTTTTCGATTTCAGATTTGGCACCTCGCTTTCCCTGGACTCGGATCCCGAGGCTGCCGGGCGCGGACATCTTCAATCGAAAATCCGAAATCATAAATTCCGCCCCCGCGCACTTGGCATTTGCCAAACCAGGCGCGCGCCCCCATATTCCGCGCCCTTTTTCTTATGAACTGGATTGGCCTCACCATCAAGCTGCTCACCGGAGTGGACGTCCTCGTCTGCCTGCTCCTCATTCTCCTCGTGCTCCTGCAGCGGCCGAAGAACGAGGGCCTCGGCGCGGCATTCGGCGGCGAGACCGCCAGCAATCTCTTCGGTGCGCAGACCACCAACGTCCTCGCCACGCTCACCCGCTGGCTGGGAGCAATCTTCATGGTGCTCTGCCTCGCGATCGCGGTCCTCGGCACTTTCGACAAGGACCGCCGCGGCGTGGTCGCCAATTACGTCGAGAAGGCGAAGGTCGAGAAAGCCGAGCGCGACAAACAGAAAGCCGCCGAGGAAGCCGCGAAAGCCGCTGCCGCTGCCGCGGAAGCTGCGAAAAGGCCGCAAGTGCCCGCTTCCGCCACGACCCCTCCGGTCGCAGTCCCGCCGTCCATTCCCGAGCCCGGCAAGTCCGCCACACCGCCCGCTCCGCCGAAGGACGCCCCGAAGCCGGTGGAATCCACGCCCCCGCAACCCGCGCCCGCTTCCAAGCCGGCCGACTCCAAGCCCATCGGCGCAGAAGCCCCTTCCACTCCGC
>JBEBGK010000433.1:0-4170 GCA_040081515.1 Chthoniobacteraceae bacterium | reverse complement strand
GACGCGGGGCGACACGATCCTCCATGTGGACGCATGGCTGCGCGGCGCGCGCAACCCGGAACGTTACCGCATCCGCTGGTCGCACCGCGGATGGCCGGTCACAGTGCCAAAGTCCTTCCGCCGCGATGGCGAATGTATCGCGAGCTTTCGCTACGACTTGGAAAATAATCGCATCGAGGATCTGGATACCCACCAGGACGTGAAAGAGAGCGACCAGCCCGGCCAGGACATCATGCTGGATCGCGGGCGCTTTATTTTCATCTGGGCGCTCTCGTGGAGGGAGCGCGTGAAAACCATAACCCCATCCTATTCCATCAACACGCAAAACCAATGAACACAGCCATCATCAAACTCATCACCGCAGCCCTGCTGCTGGCCTGCGCGACAGTCACCGCCGCGCCCGTGCTAAAACTCAGGAAGCCAAATCCGGCAACCGCCACCGTGGACAAATCCCTCGCCATCGGCGGCGACCTCGGCCCCGTTCCGCCGGGCTCGGCCGTCGAGTTCAGGGCAACGATGGGCGAACCGCCCGTCGCCACCGGCAAACTCCAGCCTGCGCGGAATCCCAACGGCGCCTCGACCACCTTCACACCGGATAAGGCCGGTTCCGTGACCATCCGCGCGGAAATCGTGGACCGTAACCGCAAGCTGCTTGCGGAGGACAAATTCACTATTCTCGTGAATCCCGCCAAGCCGGAACCCGGCGTCGCAGCGGGGACCCTGCTAACCGATTTTTCAGTCAACACGAACGTTATGAAAGGAGGCTTTTTCGACCAAGGCGAAGCGTGGGCAGACGGAAAAGTGGTGAACGAACCGCTCCCGTCCACCCATGGGGAGGTTTTGGCCGCCATCTACAAGGTGATCAATCCCGGGTCCTTCTCTGGTGTGTGGCTAAAGGGCACACGCCTCGCCCCGCTGTCGGATCTCGGTAAAAAGTGGAAGGCGATCTCCATCGCCATGCGAGGCGACGCGGAGAAAGGCTTCCCAAAGAACCTGAAGATCGAGGTCAAGGCGAAGGGCTTCGGCTGGAAGGTGTGTTACCTCGATACCATTCGAAAACAGCTCACGGAAGAATGGCAGACGTTCGAGTTTCCGGTGGGCAAATTCACCAATCTTGATGAGTGGACGAGTGACGAGTTCGAGGTGGTCTTCACTTTTGAAAACACCGTCGCCGACAAACGCCAGGGCGTCATCTACGTGGACGACATCCGTCTCCTTGAGAAATGACACGGTTCCTCGCCATCCTGCTCCTCACCATCGCCGCGCGCGCCGCCGTGCCGGGGCAGGCGGCGCTGCTGGAGGAAATCCAGCGCAGGGGCGCGGAGTTTTTCATGTATGAGGCACATCCGAAAACCGGCTTGGTGAAGGACCGCGCCGGGAACGTGCGTGGCGACGACTATCATGTCGCGAGCGTCGCGAGCACGGGCTTAGGCCTGGCGGTGCTCGCGGTCGCCGCTGAGCGCGGCTGGTTGCCGCGCGACGAGGCCCGTGCCCGGGTCGAGCGCGCGCTGAAATTCGCGTGGGAGAAACTCCCGAATGAACACGGTTGGTTTTTTCATTTCGTTGACTGGAAGACAGGCGAGCGCGCGTGGGACTCCGAGGTCAGTTCAATTGACACGGGGCTCTTCCTTGCGGGCGCACTAGTGGCCGGCGAGTATTTCGGCGGCGAAGCGAAGGAACTCGCGTCGCGCATATACCGAAAGATCGATTTCCAGTGGATGCTCACGAATGGCGGAGAGCGGCCCGATGAACTGCTGCTCGCCCACGGCTGGAAACCCGAGGGCGGCTTCCTCAAGCCAAGATGGGATAACTACAGTGAACACGGCGTGCTCCTCCTCCTGGCCCTCGGCTCGCCCGTTGCGCCGATCCCGGACAAAGCGTGGGATGCATGGCGGCGGAATCTCGCGGAGGTGGGCGGCGCGCGCACGTTCGCGACGGGGCCACTATTTGTGCATCAGTACAGCCACGCTTTCGTGGATTTCCGCGGGCGGAAGGATCGCGGCGGGATCAATTATTGGGAAACCGCCGTCATCGCAACGCGCGCCAACCGCGATTTCTGCATCGAGCAGGCGTCGAAGTTCATCAGCTACGGGCGCAACTCATGGGGCATCAGTGCGACCGACTCCCCCGATGGTTACCGCGCCTTCGCCGCGCCGCCAGCCAAGCCGAGGCATGATGGCACTCTCGCGCCGTGGGCAGTCGTGGCCTCAGTTCCATTTCTCGCCGAGGCGAAAGACGCGTTGAGTCACTGGCGGCTCACGCAGCCACAGCTATGGGGCCGCTACGGGTTTTCGAGCGGCTTTAATTTGGATCGCGACTGGTTTTCAAACGACGTCATCGGCATAGACGTCGGCGCCGCCGTCCTCTTGCTGGAAAACGAACGCTCGGGGCTCGTGTGGCGCATCTTCATGGGGATCCCCGAGGTGCAGGTCGCGCTGCGCAAAGCGGGGTTCGCGCCGGCGAAGTAACCCCCGGGCCTTCGCATTGCCGGCCAATGTCTTGGGAGGCTCAGGTGCGAATCTCGCAACGGACGCCCTCGCTCGCAAGGCTTGCTGCGGCCCGTAATGTCGCATCGACTGAACATGCATGCGGGCAAACGAGCTACGATGAATAGGTAATTTTTTGACGAGATCGTCCCTAGATCTGGGTAGGGCGACCCTCACTCCAATTCTATGAGGGGCTGTTTTTCAACCTTACACCTTATTTCGTCCCTCACGCGACCTGATACGCGCCAACAACGAGGCTACAACGTGCTTTGCAGTAGTCGCTTACATCGGATTCAGGCTTGCGGAAACGCGCCAAAATCCGGGCTCCAAAATGTGTAAGATTGGGCCGTCACTTTACACCGACTTTACACCTGTCGTGCGGATGAACGTGATGATGCGTTCGATCATCGGGGCGGTGATTTGAAGCTCGGTGAGCCGCAGGACGCGCCATCCGTCCAGCGCCGCCTCCAGATACTTCTCGGCGTCGGCGGCGAAGCCCTGTGGGCGATTGTGGCGGCCCTGGATGTAGATGCCGCCCTCGACCTCGATGAGTGTGCGGCTATCGACGTGGGCGAAATCCGCGCGCCACTTGCGCTCAGCGTGAAATCGAAACTCCCGCTCCAGCGCCGGTCCACCGAGCGACTGCCAGTAGAGCTGGAAGCGGCGTTCCAGGCGTGAGGGTGGTTTCTTGTCGCGAAAGCGGAGGCGCGGATGCCCGCGACGGTTACCGAATCGTTACCGAATTTGAAAATGAGCACTGCCTCAAAAAGAGGCGACGCGCTGTAAGCTAGGATACATGAAGCTTCCAAGGCGATCGTTGGCCGAAAACCGTGCGTTGTGATGAAGCGCACGGATGCGATTCCTGCCGAATTCCCGCTGCCGGCGTAGTGCCATCTCAATGCCGCGCGCGGACGCAGTTGCGACACTTGGGGCCTTTGCCGCGCTGCTGCATCGGCGTGGCGGTCAGCGGATGAAAGTGCATTCCGCACACGGTGAGCAGTTGCGTCTCGGAGCGGCTCCCGATGCGGTGCGCCGGTTCGCTTCGTCGCAGACGAAACCACGTGGGCTCACTTCACCTGTGCCCTCTCGACCATCTTCAGTCGTCTTGCGTTGCTTTGAATCGTCAGTCCCTTTCCGGCTTCGCGAGCAGCCATTCATACGCGGGTTGCACTTCCACGTTCGGCAGGTCGATGCCCGTCAGTGCATCGCGGTCGAGGACCAGCAAGCGCCGCACGGCGCGCCGGTGCTCCTGCGCGGTCCCTGCCAGCGCGCGCAACTCTCTCTCACGCGTCTCTTTTTTCGTCAGGTCCGCGCAGACTTGGATCAATTCCTCACCGGCGCCCGGATGCCTCGCCAGAAGATCGATCTCCAGGCCATCGGCGGTTTTCACGCAGCCGACCTCCGCGCCGCGCCGTTCCAGTTCCAGCAGGACGGCGGTCTCCAGCGCGTGCCCGACGTTCGATCTTCCGCTCGCGTCGAAGGCCCGGCGGGGCAAAATCCTCTTCATCAACGCGGTGAACGAAGTCACCCGCGAACGCGCCCAGAGCTTCCTCACCGACGAGCACCTCCAGCGCGTGGTCCGCGCCTATCAGGAGTTCAAAGACGAGCCCGGCTTCACCCGCGTCGTGTCCAGTGAGGAAATCCGGGCGAAGGATGGGAATCTGAGCATCCCGCTCTACGTCGG
>JBEBGK010000432.1:0-4172 GCA_040081515.1 Chthoniobacteraceae bacterium | reverse complement strand
GGCGGGCGCGGGTGCCGCCTTTTTCGGCTCGGGCTTCGCCGGAGCGGCGGCGCCTTCCTCGATCACGGCCACGACCTCGCCGATCTTCACATCGGAACCGGCGGGCGCCTTGATGCGCAGCACGCCGGCGGCGTCGGCCGTGATTTCGGTGGAGACCTTGTCCGTTTCGAGCGTCAGCAGCGCGTCGCCCTTATTGACGTGGTCGCCGTCATTTTTCAGCCACACGGAGATCATGCCGCTCGTGACTGACTCTCCAACCGCCGGGATTTTGACTTCGAGACTCATGGGATTCGCAAAAAAGCAGGGCGGCACCAATGCAGCATCGCCTTCACGCTGACAAGTGCATCATTCCCGCCCTCACGCCTCGAAGGCCCGGCGGATGAGCTGCGCCTGCTCGAGGTCGCTGATGTTCTTCGAGCCGACGGCCGTGCTCGCACCCTCGTCGCGGCCGGCGTAGAAGGGCGACTGGCCGGTGAGCTGCCGCAGGTGATGCACGATGTAGCGCCACGCGCCCATGTTCTCGGGCTCCTCCTGGCACCAGACGAATTTCCGCGCCTTCGGATACTTCGCGACCGCGGACTTGATGGCCTCCTCATGCAGCGGATAGAGCTGCTCGACGCGGACAAACGCCGTCCGGGTGATCTGATTTTCGTCGCGGAATTTCATCAGGTCGTAAAACACCTTGCCCGAGCTGAAGATGATCCGCGTGACGTCCTCGGCCTTGCAATTGAGCGTCTCCGTGCCGTCGAACACCTCGTGGAAGCGATCGTCCGTGAAGTCCTTCAACTTCGATCCGGCGGCCTCGAGGCGGAGCATGGACTTCGGCGTCATGAGCACGAGCGGCTTGCGGAACTTCCGCTTCATCTGCCGTCGCAGGATGTGGAAATACTGCGCGGGCGTCGTGAGATTCGCGACCTGGAGGTTATCCTCCGCGCAGAGCTGCAGGAAGCGCTCTAGCCTCGCGCTGGAATGCTCCGGGCCCTGGCCCTCGTATCCGTGCGGCAGCAGCAGCACGATGCCGCTCGGGCGCTGCCATTTGCTCTCCGCGCTCACGATGAACTGGTCGATGATCACCTGCGCGCCATTCACGAAATCGCCGAACTGCGCCTCCCACTGGCAGAGCATCTCAGGATAATCCAGCGAGTAGCCGTAGTCGAAGCCGAGCACCGCGGCCTCGCTCAGCAGGGAGTTGTAAATGCAGATCTTTTCCTGTTTGCCGGGCGCCATCGTGTCGAGCGGGCACCAGCGCTCGCGGCTGTTCACGTCATAATAGTAGGCATGCCGCTGGCTGAACGTGCCGCGGCGGCAATCCTGGCCGCTGAGGCGGATGGGCGTCCCCTCCAGCAGGAGCGATCCCCACGCGAGCGCCTCGGCGCACGCCCAGTCGAAGCCCTCCCCGCGCTCGAACGCCTGCCGCCGCCGGTCCAGCACGAACGTCTTGATACGCGGATGCACGGTGAAGCCCGCGGGCACGGTCGTGATTCCCTCGATGATCCGCCCCAGCGTCGCCTTCGGCACCGCCGTCTCCACGGCGTCATGCATGTACGGCGGCTGGATGACGAAGCTGCTCCCCTCGAGTTTCGCCATTTTCCCCTCGCGTCCCTGCTTCTTTTCCCTGCCCGCCTCCTGGGCCTCGGCATAGGCGGCCTCGAGGCGCGACCACTTCTCCTTCTGCCATGCCGCAGCCTGCTCCTCGGTCACCACGCCCTCCTTCACCAGGCGGTTCTTGAAAGTGGTGCTCACCTGCGGGTGCGCCAGGATCGTGCGATACAGATCCGGGCTGGTGAATGCGGGCTCATCCGTCTCGTTGTGCCCGTGCCGCCGGTAGCAGACGATGTCCACCACCACGTCGCGCTTGAACTGCTGACGGAACTCGAACGCAAGCTCCGCGCAAAAGCGGACCGCCATCGGGTCATCCCCGTTCACGTGAAAGACCGGCGCCTCGACCATCTTCGCCACGTCCGTGCAGTACTGCGAGGAGCGCGCGTCCGCGGGCAGCGTCGTGAAGCCGATCTGGTTGTTCGTCACGATGTGCACCGTGCCGCCCACGCGGTAACCTTGGAGCTGCGACATGTTCAGCACCTCGGCGACAATCCCCTGGCCGGCCATCGCCGCGTCACCGTGGATCAGGATCGGCACGACCTTCCCCCGCTCCTGCGTGTCGCGGCGGATGCGCTGGCGCGCGCGGGTCTTGCCCATCACCACAGGATTCACCGCCTCGAGATGGCTCGGGTTCGGGCTCAGCCGCAACTCGACGGAGGCGCCCGATGGCTTCACCACCCGGGAGTTCACATAGCCGAGGTGGTACTTCACATCGCCATCCCCATACACGCTGTCCGGGATGAAATTCGGATCGAATTCCTGAAACATGATCCCGTACGGCTTCTTCAGGAACTCGACGATCACCACCAGCCGCCCGCGGTGCGCCATGCCGATGGTCACCTCCTCGACGGCGAGGCGCGGGCTGTTCTCCAGCACCGCGTCGAGTGCCGAGATGAGCGACTCGCCGCCCTCGAGGCTGAAGCGTTTCTGGCCCTTGTACGCCACCGTGTGCAGGAAGTGCTCGAAGGACTCCACCTCCTGGATGTGGCGGAGCATTCGCGCCTTCGTCCCGTCGTCCACCGTCCACTGCGACCGCGTCTCGATCCGTTCGCGCAGCCAGTTCCGCACCCTCGGATTCGCGATGTGCATGAACTCGAACCCGATGCTGTCGCAATAGATCGCCTCGAGTTGCGCGAGGAATTCGCGCAAGGGCATCGCTGCTCCGCCGAGGAAATATTTCGAGCTCACCGTCATCCCGAGATCCTTTTCCGAGAAGCCGAGTTCGCGCAGGCTCAGCAGTTCGTTCTGCGGGCGTTGTGTGGAGAGCGGATTCGTCCACGCGATCGTATGGCCGAGCGTGCGGTAGGCGTACACCAGCCCGTCCACCCGCGTCTGGAGCGAGGCATCGGCCGGGCTGACCCCCGCCGCGGCCTTCCCGCCATCGCCGCCCTGCTCGAACTGCGAGTAACCGAGATGGAATCCTTCGCAGAAGGTCCGCATCGAGGGTTCGACACTTCCAGGATCCTTCAGCCAGCGCTGGTAAGCTTCGTCGAGCAGGTCTGCATTGATGCGGGTCGCGAAATTCATTGCCATGGTATCCGGAAAAACGGGCGCGAAGCTAAAGCAGCATCAGCGCCCGCTCAAAGGGAATCTGCGGCGGCCTTCGGGCCGGAAACCGCATCCCTCCTCACTTCGCACCGCGTTTGCTGAGGAGAAAGGCGAGGAGATCGTTGAAATCCCCGGGGGCAATCGTTTCACCGAAGGCCGCCGGCATGAGCGAGGTCTCGGTCTCCTTCCGCTCCGCGATCTCCGCCTTCACGATGCGCGTCTCCCCGCTGGCGGCATCGGCGAGGATGAGCTGCGGGCCTTCCTCGCGGCGCGGCAGGCCGGCGATCACGGTGTTGTTCTTGAGCGTGATCACGTTCATCCGGAATGCGCGATCCACGTTCCGGTTTGGATCGAGGATGTCCTCGATGAGTCGGTCCGCGCCGCGTCCGCCGATGCCGTCGAGCTGCGGACCGAGCGCGCCGCCACCGCCGGCGATGGCGTGGCAGACCGCGCAATTCGCCTGGAAAATCTGCGCCCCGCGCGATGCGTCGGACTTCTCCGGATGAACTGCGCCGCGGCGCGCGGCGATGAGCCGGTCGGCCTCGGCGCTGGCAGGTGGAAGTTTTGCGAGCAGGGCTTCGAGGCGTTTCAGTTCGTTGCCCTTCGCGGCGGCTCGCAGGCGGTCCAGGGTCGCTTTGTCGCGCAGCACGGCGGTGGAGGCCTTGCCCGTTTCGATCGCGTCGAGGAGCACGACCGCGCCGCAACGGTTTGCGGAAAGCGCGGCGGCGAAAGACTGCTGGAGCCGCGCCGGGGCGGTGGACATCGCATCGGCGACGAGCTTGCAGACGCCCGGGCTGCGCACTTCGCCGAGCGCGACGGCGAGCCGTTCGCGGAGCGCGGCAGGTTCGTCGGCGCTGGTGAGCGCGGCGGCGATGCGCGACAGGCTCCCGGCCCCTTCGTCGCGAAAGGCGATGAGCCCGCGGGCTGCGGCCGCGCGACTTTCCACGTCGACGGTGCGGTCGGAGAAAATGGCCTCCAGCGTCGCGGCATGCTCGATGATACGCTCGTCATCTGGGGCGGCG
>JBEBGK010000431.1:0-4187 GCA_040081515.1 Chthoniobacteraceae bacterium | reverse complement strand
CACGCGCAGCGTGTGGCGTCGATGTTCGATGACGGCACGCTGCGCGTGTGGGCCACCGCCAGCGGCACACCGATCGAAGAGAGCGGCGGAAACGTCACAACGCCCACCACGATCACTTCCGCGCCCGATGGTTCATTTGTGGCCACGAAAGCCCTCGCGCAGACGGCTGGCGGCACGCCCCGCTGGGTGCTCGAACGAAAACTCGACCAAAAGGGGCTCTTCGCCGGCCGCGTGAACGCCGTGCGCTTCAGCCCCGACGGAAAGACGCTTGCCACCGGCGGCGGCGAGCCTTCCCGCTCCGGCGACATCATCTTCTTCGACGTCGCGACCGGCAAGACCACCCTGACGTGGAAGGAGAAACACACCGACACCGTCCTGTGCCTCGATTTCTCGCCCGATGGCAAACGCCTCGCCTCAGGTGCCGCGGACAAGATCGCGCGCGTCACTGAAATCGCCTCCGGCAGGCAGGCGAACCTCTTTGAAGGCCACACGCATCACGTGATGGGCATCGCTTTCCGCTGCGATGGCCGCGTGCTCGCCACCGCGGGGGCGGACGGCACCGTGGTGACGTGGGACATGATCATCGGCGAGCGGAAGAAAAAGATCGAAGGCTGGACCAAGGAGGTCACCTCGCTGCAATTCATCGGCGCCACGAATCAGATCATCACCTCCGCCGGCGACAATCGCGTGCGCATCGTCACCGACGACGGCGCCGAGGTCCGCGCGATCTCGAAGCTCCCCGACTACATGCAAGCCGCAGCCAGCACGCCCACCGGCCGCACCCTCATCGCCGGAGGCGAGGACAGTTTCCTCCGCGTCTGGGACGGCACGAGCGGCAAGGAACTGGCCGCGTTCGGATCGAAGTAACGACACTCACCTCAACACACCATGTCCCTCGAATCATCCTCCATCATCCCCTGCGCCGGACCGCTGAGCCGGCGCGGGTTCATGCGCATCGGGCTCGCCGGTTTCGCGATGCTGAGCTGGCCGGCGCTTCTGAAGCTCCGGGCGGAAAACGCGCTGAAGCCGAAGGCCGAACGGAAATCGATCATCATGGTCTGGCTGCCGGGCGGCCAGTCGCACATCGACACCTACGATCCGAAGCCCGAGGCAAGCAGCGAGTATCGCGGGCCGTTCAAGACGATCAGCACGAAGGTGCCCGGCACGCATTTCACCGAGCTGCTGCCGATGAACGCGAAGATTGCGGACAAGTTCACCGTGCTGCGATCGATGCATCAATCGGCGGGCGGGCATCCCGCGGGGACGATGCAGATGTTCTCGGGCGACTCGGACACGCGCGACAAGCCCAAGCCGCGCCTGCCGGACTGGATGTCGGTCGCGCACTACCTGCGGGCAAAGGCAGGCGGGCGCGCCAATCCGCTGCCGAACTACATCGGCGTGCCTGCCGCCTCGCCGGAGTATTCGAGCCCCGCCTACCTCGGCGATGCCTACGCGCCATTCGCCGTCAGCGACGATCCGAATCGCCCGAATTTCCAGGTTCCGAACATCGGCCTGTCGGATGCTGCGGAGGCGCGCCGCCTGAGCGACCGTGTCGCGCTGCGCAAGAGCCTGGACCGGATGGAGCGCGCCTTTGATCGCGAAGGCGAGCTGGGCGCGCTGGATGAATTCGAGACCCAGGCCGCCACGCTGCTCACGAATCCAAGGACGCGCGACGCCTTCGATCTCGGCAAGGAAGACCCGGCCATCCGCGACCGCTACGGGAGGAATCGCTGGGGGCAGCAGTTGCTCCTCGCGCGGCGCCTCGTGGAGTCGGGCGTGGAAATCATCACGAGCAGCCTCAGCGGACCGTTGTGCGGTCGCGTGAACAACTGGGACGACCACGCCGTGAACCAGCATCAGTTCGAGGCGCTGCGTTTCCGCATGCCGACCTACGACCGCGCCGTGTCGGCGCTGATCGAGGACATCTATGCGCGCGGTCTCGACAAAAGGGTACTCGTCGTCGTCACGGGCGAGTTTGGCCGCACGCCGAAGATCAGCTTCGACCGCAGCACCGGCGCGGGCGACGCGAGCGGGCCAGCGGGCACGTTGCAACCCGGCCGCGATCACTGGCCGCGCGCATTCACCAACATCTGGGCCGGAGGCGGCATCCAGACCGGCGGCGTCATCGGCGCGAGCGACAAGCGCGGGGAGGACGTGGTGGAGCGTCCCTGCAATGCGAGCGATTTCCTCGCGACGATCTATCACCATCTCGGCATCGACTACTCGAAGGTCACGTTGAATGATCTCAATGGCCGGCCGGTGCACATCGTGGAGAACGGCCGGGCGATCCCGGAGCTTCTGGGCGCGACGGTGTGAGGTGAATCAGCACTCCCGGCTTTGCCCTCCATTTTGATCACCCTTGCCCGCGGCTTGGAGCAGTCCGCCTGGATCGTGGTCGCGCGGGTTGGCAGCAAACCCGGGAAACGCGCGTGAACGGCGCACCATCCCCCTCCCGATCCGCCTCCTGGAAATGGTGGGTCACCGGCCTGTTGCTGCTGGCCACGATGATCAACTACATGGATCGCGTGACGCTCGCGAACGCCTCCGTGCGCGTGACACGCGAGCTGGGACTGAGCGAGGTTCAGTATGGCAATCTCGAACTCGCGTTTGGCTGGGCCTTCGCGGCCGGGTCGCTCGTGTTCGGTTTTCTCGCAGACCGGTGGCGCACTTACTTTCTCTATCCCGCCGTGCTCGCCGGCTGGTCGCTGATGGGAATGGCGGCGGGCTGGAGCCACGGCTTCGGGGAGTTGATCGTGTGCCGCACGCTGCTGGGTTTTTTTGAGGCCGGCCACTGGCCCTGCGCGTTGAAGACGACCTTCACCCTGCTCAATGAACGGGACCGCACGATGGGAAACAGCGTGCTGCAAAGCGGCGCCTCCATCGGCGCGATCATCACGCCGCAGATCATGAAGATGATGATGACCGATCAACCCGGGTCATGGCGGACCACGTTCATCGTCGTGGGAGGCGTCGGTTTTCTCTGGGTCGCCGGATGGTTTCTCTGCCTGCGGCCCCGCGATCTGGAGCGGGCGACGGCGACGGCATCGAAGCCGGATGCGCCCGACCTCGGGGTCATCATCCGCAGCGGACGCTTCTGGGCAGTCGCACTGCTCATCGTGGGCGCCCAGGCCGTGTGGCACATCTACCGCGTGTGGCTCATGAAATTCCTGCAAACCGGCCGCGGGTATGAGGAGAAGATGGCGCTGGATTTCAACTCGCTCTACTTCATCGCGACTGACGTGGGCTGCATCCTCGCCGGCTTTGTTTCGGTGTGGCTGATCCGCGGGAAAGCTTCCCCGCCCCACGATGCGCGACGCACGGTCTATGCGGGCGCGTGCATGCTGACGTCGCTCTGCATCTTCATCCCGTGGCTGGGAAAAGGCTGGGCGCTGCTTGCGGTGCTGCTGCTGATCGGCGCCGGCGCCCTGGCGCTGTTCCCCTGCTACTACAGTTTCGTCCAGGAACTCTCCGCGACGCACGTCGGCCGCCTCACCGGCCTGCTGAGCCTCTGGGTGTGGGCCGTGACTTCCCCGATGCACAGTTTCTTCGGGATGCTCGCGGACCGGACGAAAAGCTACGACCTCGGTCTCGTGATCGCGGGCCTGGCTCCGTGGCTTGGCGTATTCGCCATGAAATTCCTGTGGCGGAAAGGCGGCGGGCCTGTCGGAATCTGAACCCGTCTCCATGCTGACCGAATCCACACGCCTGCGCGATTTCCCGGCTCTTGCGGGGATCATCTATCTCAACACCGCGGCTGAAAGCATTCCGCCGCGCTGCGTTGGCGAGGCGATCGAGGCCTATTGGCGTGACAAGTTGCGCGGCATGAAGGGACGGGATGGACACTTCGCGCAGGTCGAGGCGTGTCGCGAGATCAGCGCGCAGATGCTGGGACTGAGCGCCTCCGAGGTGTCATTCTGTTCGTGCAGCTCGGAGGCTTACAACCTGCTCGCCACGGCGCTGCAACTCGGCGCGGGCGACGAGGTCGTCGTCAGCGATCTCGATTTCCCCGCAGGAGTCACGCCGTGGCTCCGTGCGGCGGAGGCGCCGGTGCTGCGGGTGTGGAAGTCGGCGGACGGCGCGCTCGATGCGACCGATCTCGCGCCTTTGCTCAACAGTCGGACCAGATTGGTGCAGGTGTCGCTTGTCAGCTTTTACAACGGCCACCGCATCCACTGGCAGCCCTTTCA
>JBEBGK010000430.1:0-4190 GCA_040081515.1 Chthoniobacteraceae bacterium | reverse complement strand
ATCCGCCCCGGAGCCCGAGTTTCACCACCACGTCGCCAAACCGGGTCGGCACGGTCTCGAACCGCCGCGCGAGCTTCAGCCGCTGAATCTTCTCCACCCGCAGCCCGAATGCGCTCGTCTCGGAAAATATGACATCCGTGAGCGCCCCCACGGCCGCCTCTTCGCAGAGCGCGGAGAGCATGATGCCCGGCCGGTTCTTCTTCATCTGGATGGGCGTCACCCACGCGTCCAGCGCTCCGGCTGAAAAGAGTTTCCCCAGTACCGCACCCACGATCTGCGGCGAGAGATCATCGAGATTGGTCTCGATCCGCGTCACCGTGTCGGTCTCGTAGCCGGACATAGCGCCAGGATTCCGCCAGGCGGTTTACGCGACCTCGCCGAGAACGGCCCGGAGGACATTCGGGCGCCTCGCGAGATCGCGGGTGCCGAGACCGTAGCCGACCTTTGCGATCTTCATCTCCGGCATCAGCCCGAAATGGGAGCCGAACTCCGCGACGATCGCCGCGCCGGTCGGGGTGATGAGTTCGTGCGGTTCATCAATCTGGCCGACGGGAATCCCCTTCAGGATCTCCAGTGTCGCCGGCGCCGGGACCGGGAAGATCCCGTGGGCGCACTGCACCGTTCCGTGGCCGTCGTGAAGTGACGAAACAAAAACCTTCTCCGCCTCGAGCGCCTCGATGCCGACGCAGGAGAGGACGATGTCCGCGATCGAATCGAACGCGCCGACCTCGTGGAAATGCACCTCCTCCGGGCTCATGCCGTGAATCTTTCCCTCTGCCACGGCGATGCGCTGGAAAATCCCGAGCGCATGCCTTTTGACGAATTCCGACAGGTCGCTCTTCTGGATCAGTTCACGAATCTCGCGATGGGTCCGGCCGTGCGAATGCTCGTGATGATGATCGTCGTGTTCATGATCATGCGCGTGCTCATGCTCATGCTCATGTTCATGAGTATGCGCGTGCTCGCCGTGATGATGCTCGTGGCTGTGGGTGTGCTTCAGGGTCGCGTGTTCCTCTTCGTGCCCGTGGTGGTGGTGCTCCGGATCCTCGTCGTGCTCGTGATGATGATGCACATGCCCGTGCTCCTCCCCATGCTCATGCCCGTGGCCGCCCGTGCATTCGTGGCCGTGGCCGCCGTGCGTGGCACCCTCGTGGATGTCGAATTTGACCCCCTCGATGTCCTTCCGCTTCGCGCGGTCATAGTGCATGTGGAAATGACCGAGGTTCAGCTTGCTCAACTCCCATTCGAGGGCGCTCGGTTTCACACCGAGATCGATGAGCGCGCCGACCGTCATGTCGCCGCTGATTCCGGAGATGCAGTCGAGGTAAAGGGCTTTCATGGCTGTGATGGTGAGGGTTGCCCCGCCGCGGGCCGGCAGAGCGCGACCAGTTCCGGCAGGTGGACGGTCCTGTCGTAGAGCGCCTTCCCGATGATGCAACCGTAAAGACCCGGCATCCGGGCGAGGCGCGCGACATGCGCGGCGCTCCCCACTCCTCCGCTCGCGATGAGATTGCACCGCAGGGCGGCGAGCATTTTCTCGGTCTCCACGAAGTTCGGACCGGCCAGCATGCCGTCCGTCGCGATGTCCGTGTAGATGATCGTGCCCGCACCGGCGTCCTCGGCCCTGCGCGCGAGGTCGAGCGCGGTGATGCCTGCGCTCTCCGTCCAGCCCTTCACGGAGACCACGCCGTGTTTTGCGTCGATGCCGACCGCAATCCGCTCCCCGCCGAATTCCCGCGCCATGTCGCGGACGAACTCCAGCGACTCCGCCGCGCGCGTACCGATGATCGCCCTTGCGATTCCCGCGCCGAGCGCGCGCTCGATGGACTCGCGGTCGCGCATCCCGCCTCCCATTTCGCACGGGATCCCGACGGCGCCGGTGATCGCCTTCACGGCGGCGAGATTGCGCTGCTCGCCGGTGAATGCCGCATCCAGGTCCACGATGTGCAGCCAGTCGCCGCCTTCCTCCTCCCACTGCCGGGCAAAGCCGGCGGGGTCGTCGGAGTACACCGTCTTCTGGTCAGCCTTGCCCTGGCGCAATCGCACCACCTGGCCGGACATCAAATCAATCGCGGGAAAGAGCAACATGGAGCGCACAGAGGTGGCGGGGAGTCGCGGTGAAGGCAAGTCCGCTGGCATCCGGACGTCGCTTTCACGGACAATCAGGCACCCAGGAAATTCTTCAAACTCGTGAGGCCGACCGCCTGGCTTTTCTCAGGGTGAAACTGCACCCCGGCCACATTCCCTCGCGCCGCCGCGGCGGCGAACGGTTCGCCGTAGGTGCTCCGCGCTATCACAACTGACGGATCGCACGGTTCGGGAAAGTAGCTGTGAACAAAATAGACGTAGGGATTCGCCGGCAGTCCCGCCCAGAGCGGATGCGGCACGAGGTCGAGCGAATTCCAGCCGATCTGCGGGACCTTCAGCCCCGGCGTCGTGAAACGCCGGACTTTCCCAGCGAAAAATCCGAACCCGCGAATCCCCGGCGACTCTTCACTTTCCTCGAAGAGCATCTGGTATCCGACGCAGATGCCGAGAAAAGGGCGCCCGTCGCCCAGCGCGCCCTGCACAATCTCCCACAGGCCGCGTTCCTTGAGGCCGCGCACGCAGTCGCCAAACGCGCCAACGCCCGGCAGCACCACCCGCTCCGCGCGGGCGATCTCGGCGGGATCCGCGGTGAGTTTCACATCGGCACCGTGCAGACGGAATGCGTTGAACACGCTCCGCACATTGCCCGAGCCGTAATCAATGAGGGCGATCTTCAATTTCGGTTTCTGGACGTGGGGCTTCTCCGCTCCGGCGAGAACATCGCGGGACACTCGTTCAAACCCAGGTTTACAGCATCCCTTTCGTGCTCGGCACGCCGACGACACGGGGATCCACCTGGCACGCCGCGTCCACGGCCTTTGCGAGTCCCTTGAAAATCGCCTCGGCCATGTGGTGCGCGTCACGGCCGTAAAGGATCTCCGCGTGGAGATTGCACCCCGCGTGGACGCTGAATGCGCGGAGGAATTCCTCGACGAGCTGGAACGCAAAATTTCCCACGCTCGCGACTCCCTGCGGCGCGCGGTATTCGAGGAAAGGCCGCCCGCTGAAATCCACCACGACGCGCGCCAGCGTCTCATCCATCGGCAGGTACGCCCAGCCGTAGCGGCGGATGCCCGACTTGTCGCCGAGCGCCTTCGCAAATGCCTGCCCGAGCGCGATGCCCGTGTCCTCGACGGTGTGGTGAAGGTCCACGTCGATGTCGCCATCGGCCTTCACCTCGAGGTCCACGAGGCTGTGCCGCACGAAAAGCGTGAGCATGTGATCGAAGAAGGGAATCTTCGTCGAAATCACGCTGGTGCCGCGCCCTTCGAGCGTCAGCGCGATGCGGATGTCGGTCTCACCGGTCTTGCGATGGATTTGTGCGGAACGAACCATGGACGGGAGTGTGGCGGTAAACTTGACGATGGGGAATCACGGAATCGGCCCGCCGCTTCCGCGGGCTACCGGCCGTCGAATTCGTCCTGCTGCAAGCGTCGCTTTGCAATCGCCTTCATCCCGATCGCTCCGAACACCACGATCGCGGATGCCCCGACAAAGAGCGCCGGCTTGCGGAATGACGGCTCCGTCTTGGGTTCCGGCTGCGGTTCGGGCTGCGGTTGAGTCGCCCGGGCCGACGGCGTCAGGCTGCGCGTCGCCTTCGGTTTCGGCGCGGGCGCCTCCTTGGCGGGCGCGGCCTTGTCGGCTGCCTTCTTTGCGGACTGCTCCGCCTTGGCCGCGGCGAGCTTCTTCTTCAGGCGCTGCGCCAGTTCGTTCGCCGACCAAAGGCTCGTCGCCTCATTCAGCGCGGCCTCCATCGCCGCAATGTTCTGGGCGCGGAATTCCGCCTCCGCCGTCTCCGCCGCCTTCACGGAATCCTTCATCTTCTCCAGCGGCACCCCGTTCAGGCGGCTCGACTCGGACGAAATCCTCGAAAGCAGGGACGTCAGGCTGCGGTCTGTCGCGGGATGCAGCGGCAGCCACCTCGCGCCGCTCTTCTCGGCAGCGGCAACGGCGGCCTCCGTGGACGCCTTTTCCTGCGCGAGCAACGCCTCGAGTTGTTTGCGCTCATTGCCCTGCGCGGTCTTCAGACGGACCTTGTATTCCTCGGCACGCCTCTTGACCTGCGCGAGTCCCTGCTCGGCGCTGAACTTCAGCGAGGGGAG
>JBEBGK010000429.1:0-4190 GCA_040081515.1 Chthoniobacteraceae bacterium | reverse complement strand
CACTAAATCCATGCGCCCCGGCAGGGGCGCGGGAAGCCCGTGATTCAAGCGGAGAACGATGAAGAAATCTCGCACGTAATTTCTCTGTCAAATTGCTCGCAGCATTCCAGAGACTCAGCGAAGTATGCACGCACACAGATGGATTTCGACTATTACCAAGATGCCGCGCTCGGCACCGACCAGTTCGCAGCGAAGGCCCCGAAGAAGGACGACGGGCTTTTGATTCCGCTTCTCGGTATCGCGGGCGAGACGGGCACGCTGCTGGCGGAGTTCAAGAAGAAGATTCGTGACCGTGAGTCCTATGCGGGCTTCAAGGAGAAAGCTGAGGAGGAAATCGGGGATATCCTTTGGTATCTCTCGAACATCGCTTCGCGCCTTGAACTATCGCTGTCGGAGATTGCCTCGAAGAATCTCCAGAAAACTTACGAACGATGGCCGATGGAGGGAGAAGCATCGGGAGTTCATGCATTCTTCGATGAAGGACTTCTGGAGAGCGAACAGCTTCCGCGCTCAATCCAGATTCGAGTTTTTGAAACGGAGAAAGGGAGGCGTGCCCACATGTCAGTCCTCCCAGATGGAACGGCTCTTGGCGACGCGTTGACCGACAACGCTTATGACGATGACGGATACCGTTTTCACGATGTCATGCACCTTGCGAATATGGCTGTCTTGCGTTGGTCGCCAGTCATGCGGGCGCTGTTGAAGCGGAAGCGAAAGAGTCAGCCGAAGTTGGATGAAGTTGAGGACGGTGCCCGTGCCATCATCCTAGAGGAGATGGTCGTGGCATTCATCTACGTAAACGCGAAAGAGCGGAGCTACTACAAGGACATCAAACACCTCGATTCGGAGATGCTTGCCACCATCAAACGCATCGTCGGCCA
This sequence comes from Chthoniobacteraceae bacterium, assembly GCA_040081515.1. Classification (GTDB taxonomy): domain Bacteria; phylum Verrucomicrobiota; class Verrucomicrobiia; order Chthoniobacterales; family Chthoniobacteraceae; genus SXWH01. The sequence goes on along the minus strand of JBEBGK010000429.1, from coordinate 3,309 downwards.
CCTCGAAGTCCGACAGCGCCGGACAAAAGATTGGGAGCAGGCTATTCAGCAGGGCTACGCTGCGTTCCGACACCTGTTGGATAAGCGCGAGGCTGTGCTGAAACTGGACCTCACGAAACGCCAACTCAGCATTGTGCAATGAACGCCGAACCGCTTGTCATCAAAGCATCGGGGATTGTTGACGCATGGCGCTTGGCGACGGAGCAAATTCTCGAAGGTGGTGAGAGATTCAATCTTTCTGTCCACATCACGAATCCCGCAGTCTTGGATGAGACCGAAGTTGGCCGTTGCTGCCACCGCCGAGTGGCACCGGACATTCGCCAATCGGTTTACGACGTTGCAAACACGATTTTTCCGAAAGATTCGCTACTTCACCAAGCCGACCCTCAGGCGTTCTTTGCTCACTACCAGCCACTTTACGAGCGCGGCCAGCGTCGGCACCCGACCACTTGGGGAACATACTTTCTGCGGCTCGTTTCCTTCGGTGTCGGCGACAAGAACCAGTTGTCGAAGATCGTTGAGGCGATGAAGAATTGGAATGCAAAGCCGCGTGCCGCGTTCGTGCTTCATCTTTCGAGTGCCGAACTCGACAATCCTCGCCTGCGTGGCGGGCCATGTTGGCAATATGGCCAGTTCATCCGAACCGGCGATGAGGAGATGTCGTTGGTGGCGGTTTATCGTTCGCACGATTACTTCCAGAAGGCGCTCGGCAATTTCGTCGGATTGAACCGGCTGCTGCGGTTCGTTTGTCACCACGCCGGGATGAAACCAGGAACGCTCACCTGCCTTTCCACCTTCGCGCACCTGCAAGCCGAGCGAACTAAAACTCGACAGCTACTTAGTATTACTTGATGGAACCAACGACCAAACACACCCGATTCAGCGATCTTATCCGCGATGTCCGCGCGTGCGTGAACTGTGTGCGTATGTGCAATAGCGCGCGAGTATTGAACTATTCAGCGGGGAATCTGAACTCGGAGATTTTTTTCATCGGCGAAGCGCCCGGTCGTTTGGGCGCCGATGAGACCGAAGTGCCGTTCCACGGAGATACATCCGGCAAGAACTTCGAGGACTTGCTTAGCTTCGCCGGCCTGAGCCGCAACGACCTTTTCGTGACCAACGCCGCGCTCTGCAACCCAAAGGACGATAAAGGGAACAACGCTACTCCGTCACCCGCCGAGGTAGCCAACTGCCAGCCTTTTCTGCGGCGACAAATCGAACTCGTGAACCCGAAAATAGTCGTCACACTTGGCGCAACGGCGCTTCGTGCGATTGCCGGAATCGAACTGCACAAGTTCACACTAAGCGAGCATGTGCGGACTATACACGCATGGTTCGGGCGTTCACTTATCCCACTGTATCATCCCGGTCAGCGGGCGATGATCCATCGCAGCTTCGCTAACCAGCGTTCCGATTATCAGTTCGTCGCGGAGCATTTGAGGAGACTCAAACAGACCAGCCGTCGTAGTGCAGGGCAAACTCGCTCCGATGTGCTCGCAGTGGCCCGCTACCTTCTCGCTAACACGGGAGAATTGACCTACTTCGGACTGCACAAGCTGGCGTATCTCACGGAGTATGTTCACGTCCGTCGGTCTGGTCGGCGGCTCACATCCGCTTACTTCATTCGGCAAAAAGACGGCCCCTATTGCACAGACCTTGAGTTGGAGCGGCTCCGTCGTGCCGATGATGCCATCCGTATTGTGAAAACTGGAACTAAGCTCTCCCTACGCTTGGGAACAGAGGGAACACGGCTGCTTTTCAACAGCCAAACTGCCTTGCCTGACGATGCGAAAGCCGCTGCGGACGAGGCGATGGCCCGTTACGGAGACAAGAACGACTCCGAATTGAAAACGGCGGTATATCTCACTGCACCAATGCGCTTCCTCCTGCGCCGGGAGCAGTCGGACAAGGTGAACCTTTACAACGCGCCGATAGATTTCATGGCCGCCGGTTCCTGAACTGTGGCGTTACCTGCACCGCCTCCGGGGTGCATGGATTGGTAGCGGGATTCCGGGGGTGGTCGCTCGCTTGGCTCGCTCGACCCCCGGTTAATGTCCGGCACGCCTCCGGCAGGCGAGATTGCCGGGGCACAGCGGGAGGCTTTTCAGGCGTAGGCGGGCTGGTTTTTGCGTAAATCGTTGATTCCAAGGCTCTCCTGACACGCGCCAAGGCTCGATTTACACGCTCCAAAGGTCATCTCGCACGCACCCAAGCCCCGGCTGACACACGCCCAAGGGGCGATTAACACGGCCCAAGGGTGAACTCGCACGCGCCAAGGGGCGGCTGGCATGGGGCACCGCCCGGCTCGCACCGGGCAAGGCGCGGCTGACACGCGCCAAGCTGCGGCTCGCACATGCCGAAACCGACGCTCGCACGCGGCAGGGCGGCGTTGCACCGGGCCAGGGCGCGGCTGCACGCGGCCACGGTGCGGCTTGCACGCACCCAAGGCTTCGCTCGCACTGAGCACGTTCGCTTTCACACATAGGCAGGCAAAGCGCGCCACCGCACGGGAGACGTTGGCAGGTATCAGCGTGCCTCCAAAGCGCGGCGCACGCCTCGGCAGATGCCTTATCGACGATTGAATTGAAAGAGCCGGGCATCGGAGCCCGGGAGTTCCGATGGCCCGAACTAATCCTCAGCTTGTTCCGAAGCTTCGCGCTGCGCGCAGCGTTTGCGATGGCCGTAGCCGCCTTGGTGGCCTGGCTGTTTCTGCGGCCCGACCCGATCGCGATGGTGCTCTCCGCTGACAGCCGTGGCGTGACCGTCGAACGGCGGAATGAGATGCTCCCGCAGGCGTCCGGCGGATTTGTGCTCAAAGCGGGTGACAAACTCACCGTGTCCGACGGCGGCGCGGCGGAACTCGCCAATCATGCACAGACCGTCGTCGCGGAATTCACCGGCCCTGCGGTCTTCGTGCTGCGTTCTCCCACCGAGTTTCAAATCGAGCGCGGCGGGCGGGCTTTGTCGGACCTTGCCGGCAGTTTTGCGCTGCGGACCGGTGACAAAATCATCGTTGCCGAAGGTAGCGTCGCCGTCTTGGGCAACCGCTCGCAAACCCTGTCGGCGACCCTCGCCGGTCCGGCATCAATGACGCTGCAATCCGTGGACGACGGCCCGCAGCTTCGCCTGCATAGCGGGGAATTCTCCGTCACCGCTCACGCGAAGCCGGGCGCGCGCATCGAAGCCGGCACAACGGTGGCAGTCATGGACCACGGCGCGTTGACGCTCCACGCGCTTTCCGACGGCACGCGGCTCGAGGTCGAATCCGGCAACGTCCGCTGGCAGCGGCTGGATGACGGGCGCGAGCCA
>JBEBGK010000428.1:0-4195 GCA_040081515.1 Chthoniobacteraceae bacterium | reverse complement strand
TTGCGCCTTCGATGAATTCGCGGTGCAGGTCGGTACCGGTGAGCTGGCGGCCCCATCGACGCAGCGTCTCGGGCAGGGTTCGCCCCAGCGGCAGCCGTCGCGCTCCAGCGATGAGCAGGTCTGCCATGCCGAGGCTGGCGTCGTGCAGGACACTGCGCGCATCCATCGGCCCGCAATGCGCGATGAGACGCTCGGCGAGAGTCGAACCCGTGAAGAACGCGCCGAACTGTCGGCGGGTTGCCAGCGGGATGACGCGGCGCAGCTCGGTGCTTGCCTGTCCATCGAGCGCCGCGACGGTGCGCGCATCCCATGCGTCCGCCGTGCGAGGTTCGCACGCCAGGCGCTGGAGCGTTGAGACGTAGGCTTCGTAATCGGCGAAACCCGCGCTCGTTGATGTGATGGGTGCTCGGGGCATTGTCCGCCGCGAATGATACCGGTGCTGCAGAAGGCGGGAAGCCAAAGTTCGCACAGGCCGTGTTCTCAGCCAGCGGGCGTTCCAAGCGCGTACGACACGCGTTGACTTTCCTGCCGTCTCTCGACCTCCATTCCACCTCATGCAACCCCGTCTCGTCCTTGCGCTCCTCTGCGTTCTTTGCAGCCACGTCCGCGCCGCGGAAAAGCTGAACGTCCTCCTCATCATGGCCGACGATCTTCGCGACTACGGCGGGGCATTCACGCGCGATGCCGTGAAGACTCCGAACCTCGATCGCTTGCGCGCACGCGGCACCACTTTTCAACGTGCCTACGTGCAGTATCCCGTGTGCAATCCGAGTCGGAGCAGCATGATGACGGGCTTGCGCCCCGAGCAGACGGGCATCGTGGGGAATGACACGCGACTGCGGGAGAAGATGCCGGACGTCGTCACGCTGCCTCAACTCTTCAAGGACGCGGGCTGGCAGTCGCATGCCTTTGGCAAACTCTTCCACCTCGGAGGTAAGGACGAGCAGGCCAGGCAGCAATGGATGGACGCAGGCCGCTCGTGGCATACGGCGCAGGCGTTCGAAGCCACGAAGACCGGCAAGCAAATGATAGAAGGCCGCAACGTGACCGGCGGCGCGCTGAACTGGTGCGCGTGGGGCGCCGCGGATGGGACGGACGATGATCAGCCGGATGGCCAGATCGCCTCAGCCACCGCGGCAATGATCGACAAACTCGGGGACGCGCCGTGGTTCATCGGCTGCGGATTCATGAAGCCGCACGACCCCTTCATCGCGCCGAAAAAGTACTTCGACCTGTATCCGCCCGAATCCCTCAAGCTCTGGACCGATCCCGCCGACATGACGCCTGCGCAAAAGGACGCCGTCGGCTTCGGGGCCTACGGCGAGGCCTTCGCCAAGTTCACGGACAAGGAGTGGCGCGAACTTTTCCGAGCCTACTGCGCCGGCACCACGTTCATGGATGCGCAACTCGGCCGCGTGCTCGATGCGCTCGACAAGGGGAAGCTGTGGGATCGGACGATCGTCATCTTCGTCGGCGATCACGGCTACCACACCGGCGAACGCAAGTGGTGGAACAAGAACACGCTCTTCGAGCGCAGTTGCCGCGCGCCATTCGTCATCGCCGCCCCCGGCGCGAAGGGCGGACAGACTTGCCGCTCGCTCGTGGAGTTCGTGGACCTCTACCCCACCCTCGCGGAATCCTGCGGCCTGAAAGCACCCGCTGGCCTCGCGGGGAAAAGTCTGCGCCCGCTGCTCGCCGACCCGAAAGGCTCGATCAAGGACGCGGCCTTCACGCTGGTCACGCGAGGCCCTGGCAATTTCGCGCAAAGCGTCCGCACCGATCGCTGGCGCTTCACGCAATGGAGCGACGGCACGCAGGAACTCTACGACAACGACAACGATCCCGAGGAGAACCATGATGTCGCGAAAGCAAACGCCGCCGTTGTCGGGCAACTGTCCGCGCGATTGAAAACCCTCCCGGCTTACCGACCGGGCCGCTAAAGCGGTCCAACCAATGTCGTAGCCGCGTCTCGTCAGAACGCGGGGATACTTTCTCCATTCCGATCGCGCGTCGGATCCACCCGCGCTCTCACGAACCGCGGCTACAGAAGGACTTAAGCCGCTCCAGATTCCTCCTATGGCCCGGCCGGTAATCCGGTGGTAATGGAACTCGCCTTCCCCTTTACGACCGCCTGCCAAAAATGAAGCCTCCACGTTCCGGAATCACACTCGTGCCCGCTTCCTCAGTCGCGATTAGCCCGATGCTGGCTGCCTTGCTCTATTTGACTCCCATCGCGTCATTCGCGGCGACGCCGGAGCCGGATCTCGACCCACAAGTGCGCACCTTCCTGGAGACGCATTGCATCCGCTGCCACGGGCCGGAGAAGGAGAAGGGGGATTTGCGCATCGACCGGCTCTCGCGCGATTTCAACGTGGGCGCGGACACGCATCACTGGGCGGAGGTGATCGAGCAGGTGAATTCCGGCGAGATGCCGCCGAAGAAGGAGAAACAGCCGACGCAGGAGGAGATCGCGGCGTTTGTGACGAGTCTCGATGCGCGCATCAAGGAGGGTCGCGCATCGCGGATGGCGGCGCGGCCGGTGGTGGCGCATTATCGGCTGAGCAGGAAAGAGTATCAAAACACGGTCTATGATCTCCTCGGCGTGCGCTACGATCCCGCGAAGCCGGGGGAGCTGAACGAGGACACGCTTCGGCATGGCTTCGAGCGCATCGGGTCGGAGCTTTCGCTCTCGCCGTCGCATGTGGATCGCTATTACCGCGCGGCGGAACTGGTACTCGATCGCGCCTTTCCTGCCGCGGCGACGAGCGAGGCTCGCAAGGTGCGCAAGACGGCGGTGGAACTGCGTTACGGCGACGGGAAGTCTCAGCAGGCGGCGCTTGACCGTTTCGGCATCAAGCGGCCGCTGCGTTATCTGCTGTTTCCTGGCACGACTCAAAATGCGCTGTCGTCCGGCTGGTTTGGGAAGACGGGGCCGGAGCACAGCGGGCTTTACAAACTGCGTCTCCAGGCCAGCGGCATCCGTCCGTCCGGTGGTCAGACAGCGCACTTGAGCATCGGCAAGCGGACGACTGAGGAGACGGTGGATGGGCTCATCGAGTTCGACATCACGGCGCCGGAGGACAAACCGCAGGTGTATGAGTTCGCGGTGTTCCTCGAAATGCCCGCGTCGCTGGACTTCTGCGTGGTGGCCACGGATGTCGTGGACCGAAGACAGGGCGCTGCCTTTCGCGGTGCACTCGGCAGCAGGAGTGGTCACCTTTTCACGCACAGCAGTGAGACCGTGCTGCTGAATCCAAACGCGCCGCAGATGTTCGACGACAAGGGGAACGGCCTCTTCTCCACGGTGATCCTCGATTGGATCGAGTGGGAGGGGCCGCTGGTCTCGGAGGAGGAAAAGTCGCGGCGCAAAGAGGTGGTGCCGCCCGATGACGCGACGCCCGAGATTGTCGCGGCGCATTTGCAGCGCTTCGCCGAGCGTGCGTGGCGCCGGCCGGTAAAGACGGAGGAACTCGCGGAGTATTTGCAATCCTACCGCACCGAGCGTGAGGCGGGCGAGAAGATGGCCGATGCCTATCGCGTCGCGTTGCAGGGCGTGCTGACGTCGCGGCACTTCATTTACCTCGTCGAGGGCGACACGGTGGCACGCGAGCGTCTCACCGACGCGGAACTCGCCTCGCGGCTTTCGTATTTCCTGTGGAGCTCGATGCCGGACGACGGACTCTTCACGGCGGCCAAAGGCGGCACGCTGAATGGCGAGAGCTTGAAGAAGGAAGTGGATCGCATGCTCGCGGACGGCAAAGCCACCCGCTTCATCGACGACTTTGCGCGGCAATGGCTGCAACTGCACCGCGTGGGCATGTTCCCGCCGGACAAGAAGCTCTATCCCACCTACGACGCGTGGCTGGAGGACAGCATGCGCTCGGAGCCGGTGGAGTTCTTCCGCGAAATGTTCGCCAAGAATCTGCCCATCGACGGCTTCATCGAGTCCGACTGGACCGTGGCTAATGCGCGGCTCTGCGATTTCTACGGACTGCCTGAGCCGAAGGCAGGTGGCTTCGAGCGCGTCTCGCTGAAGCCCGAGGATCGTCGCGGCGGTCTGCTCACGATGGGCGCGGTGCTCGGGCTGACTTCCGACGGCACGCGCCATCGCCCGGTGCACCGCGGCGTCTGGCTCAGCGAGGTGGTTCTCGGTAAGACTCCGCCGCCACCACCGGCGAACGTGCCCGCCATCGAG
>JBEBGK010000427.1:0-4201 GCA_040081515.1 Chthoniobacteraceae bacterium | reverse complement strand
CTTGTTCGGCGGCGCGACCGACCGCGTCGTCTCCGACGTGACGGTCACGCTCGGCACCGCGGACGCAGCGTTCGCGGCGCGGATGAGGGAGGTTGCCATCGATGCAAAGCACCGGCTGTCAGAGAAGGAGGAAATCACGATCGAACTGCCCTTCGCCGCGGGTGGCCGAAGCGTCTCCGTAAATCTCACGCGGGCCGAACTCGAACGTCTCGCCGGGCCGATCATCGAAAGGACTCGCGCCCATTGCCTCCGCGCGATGGCCGATGCGCAACTGGGCCCGGAGAAAATTGACGAAGTCATCCTCGTGGGCGGCCAGACCCGGATGCCGATGATCCGGCGCCTGGTCGCGGGGATTTTTGGACGCGAGCCGGACACATCCCAGAATCCGGACGAGGCCGTGGCCATCGGCGCCGTCATCCAGGCGGGGATTCTTTCGGGCGCGGTGCAGAACGTCGTGCTGCTGGATGTGACTCCGCTCTCGCTCGGCATCGAGACATTCGGCGGGCTCATGAGCGTCATCATCCCGCGGAACTCGACGATCCCCATCAAGCGCGGCGAGATGTTCACGAACGCCGTGAGCGGCCAGCGCTCCATGCTCGTCCGGGTGCTTCAGGGCGAGCGCGAGCTGGCGCGCGACAACTGGGAGCTTGGCAGGTTCGACCTCGATTTCGAGCAGGCGCCGAAAGGTCACGCACGCGTTGGTGTGCAATTCGAGATCGATGCGAACGGCATCCTGCGCGTCCTCGCCCGCGACACGAAGACCGGAGTGGAAAAAGTGATCGAAATGTCGAGCGCAGTGGACGTGAGCGACGAGGCCGTGGAGAAAATGCTGGAGGAATCGCTGGAGCACGCCTTCGAGGACATGAACGACCGCGTCTTCACCGAGGCGAAGCTGAAGGCGGAAGAGATGCTGCCCGCCGTCCGTGTCGCGATGGAACAAATCGGCGGTGAACTTTCCCCGGAGGAGCGGCAGGTCATCGCGAGCCGCGTGGCCGACGTGCAGGCCGCCATGGCCGTAGGCGCCGCGCAACCGCTCAAGAAAGCCGTCGCCTCGCTCGACGAAGCCACGCAACGCCTTGCCGCGCTCCTGATCGAACGCGCCGTGGGATCGAAGTAGGAGTTCCGCGCCTGCAGCCGGGGCCGCGGGTACCGGCCTATCACTTCTCGCGTACCGCGAATGCCGTCTTCAATTCGACCGGCCTGGCTTTGCCCGGTCGCTCGTCCTTGGGCCAGTTGTCCTTCGGCTGGCCGGGGTCCTCGAAGCGCTCGAAGACAAGCGGAGTCACGATCCACTTCACCGAATACTCTCCGGGCGGCAGCTTGCCGAGATTCACGGCGACGACTTCGTAGCAGGTAAAAGTCTTGTTGTAGCGCCCCTGCCAGATCGCCTCGCTGAGCACGACGGTAAACTCGTTGCCGCGCCGCTCGATTCTTTCCAGCCACACGCGGTCGTTGTCGTCGAGTTGGCGGGTGCGAAAGACCAGCCAGTTATCGTCGGCCGGCGTTGGCGCCGGATTTTTCCCGGTCATTTGCTCCGCCCAGTTGTCGAGCGAGAGCCCCTGCGGCTTGCCCTGGATCGGAGGCATGTGTTGCAGCGTGGCCCGGTCGTTCCATTTGCCGGTGTCGCCGCGGACCATTTCCCGCCGGTCGGCCAGGGTGCCGCGTGCGGTGCGATCCTTCAGGGTTCGGAGTGCCGCCGGCTTTGATTCCTCAGCGTGCGACATGCCGGCGGGGCACACGAGCGCGAGCGTGAGGATTGTCAGGAAGGGTTTCATTTTCTGCCCGAAGGAGCTGTCTTGTCCTGCAGACGAAACAGCCATGAATAGGTGCGGATGAAGAGACTGCCGCGCGCGATCGCAGGAGTGGCCCATGCGACATCGCCGAGCGAGTTCTTGCGGAGAAACTTGTATTCCGGCCCGTCCTCAATCACCCACGTATCACCGTTCTCGTTCAGCATGAACACGCGGCCGTTGTAGGCCCACGGCGAGGCGTAGAACCGGCCGCCGAAAGTATTCAATCGCTGGCGGGGGATGATCTCCGCGCCGGTTTTCGCATTGAAGCAGGCGAGCAGCCCGGAGTCGTAGCAGACAAAGAGCCTTTCCCCGCTGATCAGGTAGCACGGGTGGATGCTCGAACCACGCTTCTGGAACCACGCGATCGACGGGCTGGCAGTCTGATCCTGTTCGAGCGTGATGTCGCCGGAGGCGCCCGGGCGGATGGCGTAGAGCGGTCCGTAGTGGTAACCCGCGCCCGCGTAGAGCAGGCCGTGCTTCGCGAGCGGCATCAGGCTCACAAGACCCGACGTGCCGCGCAGTTCCCAGATCAGACTGCCGTCTGCCGGCGCGTACGATCGGATCTTGTTCGAGCCGATGGTCACCAGTTCGGTGCGCGCCCCGTTTTCCCAGACGTAAGGCGTGGACCAGGTGCTCCGTTCCTCGCGCGGAACGCGCCACAAGGTCTTGCCGGTGACCTTGTCCAGCGTCTCGAGAAACGATTGCTGATCGTTGTCATTCTGGATGAAGACGCGGTCGCCGTGGAGGACAGGCGAGGTGCCGGTGTTCCATCCGTCACGCATCGGGTAGCTCGGCCAGCGACGTTCCCACAGTTTCTTCCCGTCCATGTCGCAACAGAACAGCCCGATGTTCGCAAAGTAGGCATACACGCGCTGGCCGTCCGTGACCGGCGTCTCGGACGCGAAGGAATTGCGCGGATGACGCATCTGCGGCGGGATCCCGCGGTGCGCCTCGAACTCCCAGAGGATTTTCCCCGTGTCGAAATCGAGGCAGTAGAGCATCCATCGGTGCGCATCCTCGGCGCCGACATGACCTCCGGGATAGCCACCGACATGCGGCGTCGCCAACGGCTTCTCGCTCACGGCGGACGTCACAAAAATCTTTCCGCCCCAGACGATGGGCGACGACCAGCCCCAGCCGGGTATCGCCGCCTTCCAGACGACATTCTCAGTCGCGCTCCACGTCTCCGGCAGGCTTGCGCCCTCGCCGAGTCCGTCGGAATTCGCGCCTCGATACTGCGGCCAGTTCTCCGTGTCGCCGGATGCAAGGGAAGCCATCAGCACCGTCAGCGGCAGGAGGAGCGTCTTCATGGTCGGTCGAAGGGCGGAAGGAATATCGATTTCCGAATCCCGGCACGACTGTCGCTCAGACTGGCACGCGATGTAAATGCACGAATTTCCGCGCGGGCGGGCGCCCGGCGCATTCGATCACTTGCCGCCCGCGGCTTTCCCGGCCTTGAACATCTCGAGCACTTCGTCGCGGGCGGTGGCGTGATCCACGATGGGGAGCGGATAGTCTTTGGCGATGGGAAGGCCGGGCGCTGGGGGCTCGCAGAGTTTGGGAGCGGGAACGTCGCGGAGTTCGGGGACCCAGCGGCGGATGTAGGCGCCCTCGCGGTCGAAGCGCTTCGTCTGCGACCACGGATTCTGGATGCGGAAATACGGCGCAGCGTCGGTGCCGGTGCTGGCGCTCCATTGCCAGCCGCCGTTGTTGCTGGCGATCTCGCCATCCACGAGCAGGCGCATGAAATGGCTCTCGCCGTGCATCCACCAGATCCGGAGATCCTTCGTGAGGAACATCGCGGTGATCATCCGCACTCGGTTGTGCATGTATCCGGTCGCGGCGAGTTCGCGCATGCCGGCGTCCACGATGGGAAATCCGGTGCGGCCTTCGCGCCACGAGTCAAAGTCGTCGCGCGCGGCTGTGTCGCGGCTCCATGCCTTTTGGTCTTCAGGCCGCCAGTGGGCGCGCCATGGCAGTCTGCGCGTCTCCTCCTGAAACTCGTGCTTCAACACGTCCGGACAATTCCACAGGACTTGGAAGTAGAATTCGCGCCAGATGAGCTCGTTGATGAAGGTGGCGACTCCCTGTTTGTCCTGGGTGCTCTTTGCCTCCGCGGCGGCGCGTCGGCACTCGTGCAGTACTTCGCGGATCGAGAGCAGGCCGTGGCGGAGATCCTGCGAGAGCCGCGAAGTGCCGTTCTCCTCGGGGAGGTCACGTTTCCGGCCGTAGAGGAGGATCGGCCCGTCGAGAAAGTGCGCCAGGCGTTTGCGGGCCGCGGACTCGCCGGGGGGCAGGATTTGCGCGCCGCCGGCGAGGTCCCAGTGATCGAGCGTGGGGAGGGGATCGCTTGCCACGCCCGTTGGAACCGCGATCCGTCCGACCGAAGCGCCTACGGGCGGGTCCGG
>JBEBGK010000426.1:0-4213 GCA_040081515.1 Chthoniobacteraceae bacterium | reverse complement strand
GATGCCGCCGCCGGCCATGAGCACGCTCATGCAGGCCGTCCAATGATCGCGCCCGGCGCCAGCCCTGCCTCCCGAGCGCGGGTCGCCGAGCGCCGGCTTGCGGCCCATTTCACTGGTGACGAGCACGAGCGTTTCGTCGAGGAGCCCGCTCCCTGCGAGATCCTCCATGAGCGCGGAAAACGCGCGGTCGAACTGCGGGAGGAGGTATTTTTTGAGGCAGTTGAAATTGTCGGCGTGCGTGTCCCATCCCCCTGCGCTCTTGCACTGCGCGGCGATGCTCTCGTCCTCCTTCCAGAAGACCGTCACGAACGGCACGCCCGCGGCGACCAGTCGTCGCGCCATGAGCAGGCTCGTGCCGTTGATCGTGTTGCCGTAGCGTTCGCGGACGGACGCCGGCTCGGAAGCGATGTCGAATGCTCCCGCGGCGCTGCTCGACGAGAGGAGGGCGAATGCCTTCTCCTGCTGGCGCGCGTAGTTCCGCACCTGCACCTCGTGGTCGAGCTCGCGGCGCGCATCATCGAGCGCCCGGAGAAGTTCACGGCGTGAATCAAGTCGGCCGGTGCTCATTCCCCGCTCAAGCGTCAGCGTTGGCGCGCTGAAGTTCAACGGCTCCTCGAATTTTCCGGATAGGTAAAACGGATCGTGCTCCAGCCCGAGTCTCCCGGCGAACTGACCGGGCCTCGTGAACGGCAGCTTGCTCGGTTTGTGCGGCAGCGTGATCACCGATGGCAGCTTGGGGTGCGGCGGGCGCCGTGCGCCGACCACGCAACCCATGTAAGGCCAGTCGTCGGGATAGGGCCGGCGATCGTTGCCCTGCTGTTTGAAGGTCTGATCCGGAGTGTGCCCGGTGAGGTTGTAATAATACCCGGCGTGGTGATCGCCCGTCGCGCGGCCAAAGTCGGTGATGCCGTGCACGAGGGAGAAATGATGCGCCTGCTTTGCGAGGAGCGGCAGGTGTTCGCAGAGATGGATGTCGCGCGCGGTGGTGCTGATCGGACGGAACTCGCCGCGATATTCGCCCGGCGCTTCCGGCTTCATGTCCCACATGTCGATGTGCGAAGCGCCGCCGCAGAGGAAAAAGAGAATCGTGGATTTCGCCGGCTTGCGCAGCGCATTCGTCCCGGGAGCCGCCGCGCAATGCAGCCCCGCCAGTCCCATCGCGGACGCGGTGAGGAACGCACGCCGGTTCATCGGCGGGTGGAAGAGGGGAGGACTCATCGAATGAATAACCGGGGCGGGGAAGGGACGTTAGAGACAGGGCGGTGCTGACGGCATGTGATGTGGCCTCGTTTCATCGGGAAATGCGAGAGCGAATCCGGATGAGAAGCGAACCTTGAGTTCATGTCGCGGGGCGGGTTAATTCGCGCGCTGTCGTCGCGCCCTTGGCGGCGCATGCGCCCGCACCCAACCTTCCTATGCAACATCCCCGCTCGTTTCTTCCGTCCGTGATCCTCGTCGGCGCAGTCGCGCTTTGTTTCGCCACGATTCTTCCCGCGGCGCCGCGCAAGCGCGATCGTTCCGCGAAGCCCGTCTTTCAAAGCGCGGTGCTCACCAGCCGCACGCAGACGAGGCTGGTGGATGTGGATGTGCAGCTCCGGGCTGCGAAGGAGCTCTATCTCGTCGTTTCCGACGAGGGAGAGAAGAGCTGCGACTGGGCGGACTGGATCGAGCCGAAGGTGACGTTTGCGGATGGCTCGGTGAAGGACCTCACGCAGATCGCATGGCAGTCCGCGACCGCTGGCTCAGGCCGCGCGCAGGTGGGTAAATCGAACGCCGGCGGACCGCTCATGATCGCCGGCAAAAAGTATGAGCGAGGGATCGGGACTCATGCGCCGTCGGTGATCGCGTATCAGTTCCCACAGATGGTGACGCGTTTTCAGGCAAAGGTGGGAATCGACGATGGCGGAATGACCCGGGGTGGAAAGCCGAGTCCCGCCCTGCTGCAGTTCGCCGTTTTGACAGAACCTCCATCGACGGCGAAGGCGAAGCCCGTGTTTGTGGATGATGGTGTCTCGGAGGTGCCGGTGGCTCTTTTCGCCGCGCCGGACGGGCTCGAAGTCACGCTCTGGGCGAAGACGCCGATGCTGAACAATCCGACGAACATTGATTTCGACGCGCGGGGCCGCTTGTGGGTGGCGGAGGGCGTGAACTATCGCAGCAAGCGCGGGCGTCGGCCGGAGGGCGACCGCATCGTCATCCTGGAGGACACGACGGGCTCGGGCGTGGCGGATAAGAGCACGGTGTTCGTGCAGGAGCCCGGCCTCGAGTCGCCGCTCGGCGTGGCGGTCTTGGAAAACAAGGTGATCGTCTCGCAGCCGCCGGACCTGCTCGTTTTCACGGATGTGAATGGCGACGGGAAATTCGACGCCACGGTGGACAAGCGCGAAGTGCTGCTCACGGGATTCAATGGGCGCCAGCACGATCACAGCCTGCACAGTCTGACCACGGGGCCGGACGGGCAGTGGTATTTCAATCAGGGGAACACGGGGGCCATGTTCACCGACAAGTCAGGCCGCACCTTCCGGATGGGCAGTCCGTACGTCGAGAAAACTGGCGCGCCGGTGGTGGATCCCTCCACGATCGCCGGACAGAAAAGCGACGATGGCCACGTGTGGATCGGCGGCTTCAGCGTGCGGATGAATCCCGACGGCACAAATGCGACGATCATCGGTCACAACTATCGCAACAGCTTCGAGCAGACGATCACTTCGCTCGGCGATGTCTTCCAGAGCGACAACGATGACCCACCAGCGTGCCGCGTGACGGCGGTGATGGAAGGTGGCAATGCCGGCTTCGCATCCGCCGACGGCAAGCGTTCGTGGGGCGCCGATAAACGTCCCGGCCAGGACACGCCGACCGCCGAGTGGCGCCAGGAAGATCCGGGCACGATGCCCGCCGGTGACGTGTACGGTGGCGGCTCGCCGACGGGCGTCGCCTTCTATGAGAACGGTGCGCTCGGTGACAAGTGGCGCGGGCTGCTGCTCGCATGCGATGCGGGGAAGAACGTGGTCTTTGGCTATCTGCCGAAACCGGATGGCGCGGGCTGGAAATTGGAGCGATTCGATTTCATCACATCGAACAAGGAAAAGGAATTCGCGGGCTCGGACTTCCTCGGTGGCAACCCGAGCGGCGAGTTGAAGACGCGCTTCCGACCGAGCGACGTGTGCGTGGGGCCGGACGGTGCGATCTATGTCGCCGATTGGTTCGACGCGCGCGTGGGCGGTCACGGGACGATGGACGACCGCTACACCGGTGCGATCTACCGCATCGCGCCAAAGGGCTTCCGCTCCGTGGTTCCGAAGTTTGATCTCACGACGACCCAGGGCCAGATCGGTGCGCTGAAGAGCCCCGCGGTGAATGTGCGGAACAGCGGCTTCACACGCTTGAAGGCGCAGGGCGAAAAGGCCGTGCCCGCCGTTGCCGCGCTGGTGAATGACGCGAATCCCTACATCGCCGCGCGCGCCGCGTGGTTGCTGGCACAGATGGGTCCGACTGGCGTGGCAAAGGTGCTGCCGTGGCTGGACTCCGCGGATGAGACGCAGCGGCTCGTCGCCTACCGCGCGTTGCGCCGGGCGAATCACGACGTGCTCGCGATGGCTGCAAAGATGGCCGGCGACAAGTCGGCGGCGGTGCGACGCGAGGTCGCGCTCACGTTGCGCGATGTCCCCGCGGAGAAGAGCGTGCCTCTGTTCGTGAAGATCGCGGATCAGTTCGATGGCAGGGACCGCGCGTATCTTGAGGCATTCGGTCTCGGCAGCGAAGGCAAGGAGAAGGAGGTGTACGCGGCTATCGAGAGACTGATGGGCGGCGATCCCGCGAAGTGGACGGATGCCTTTGCCTGGATCGCATGGCGCCTGCATCCGGCAGATGCCGTCCCAGCCCTGAAGGCGCGTGCTCTTTCCACCGCGCTGAGCGCCGAGCACCGCAAGCTCATGCTCACCGCGCTCGCATTCGTGCCCACGCGCGAGTCTGCTGGCGCGATGCTCGACATCGCGCACACGAAGGGCTTTCAGCATGCCGACCTCGCGAAATGGTGGCTGTTGAATCGCAAGGGCAACGACTGGCAGGCCTTCGATGTCGATGCCGGCATGAAGGCCCTCGGCATCTACGATCCTGACAAGGTGAAACTCACCGCCGTCGAAATGCCGCCCGTGCCGGAGAACGCCCCGCAGCTTCCGCCCGCCGCTGAGATCGCGAAGCTCCCCGGCGACGC
>JBEBGK010000015.1:0-15260 GCA_040081515.1 Chthoniobacteraceae bacterium | reverse complement strand
ATTCTGCGGGTGCGGTGGCGAGCCCGGCATTCGTCACACTCCTGGGGACCACAGGTAACGGGAAGCGACGGCATATGGGCTCTTCATCTTCCCCTTGCCGCCCGGTCGACTCTTACCGAGCCTGCCACCCCTGGCGACGGCACCCATGCTGACGACCCAGTTCCTGGGACACCCGAGGAGCTTTCCCTCGACCAGCTTCGTACGTCCTGCCAGTATGCCTGCGCACCGCTGCCCAACGGTGCTGTGTTTTTCGTTCCGCGCGTCCCTGCAAAGCCGCACTGCCCGGCTGAACCAAAGACATCGTGATTCAACCCCTCAACGACTGCAGAAAATTGTGAAAACACTCATCGCACGAGCGCTTGTGCTGCTCGTATTCGTTCTCGCGTGCGCGCTCCCTGGACGGGCGCAGACCATCACCACGAAGGTGGTGGATTATGGCAGCGGGGGTTCCACGGGAGCCTACACTTCGCTGGCCATCGTGAATGGCAACCCGGCCATCGCGTATTACAACAACTCGGATGGGATGCTCATGTTCGCCCGCAATAGCGCCCCGAATGGGTCGGGCGTATGGACCATTATCAGCGTGGACATCGATGGCGACGTGGGTGCCAGTGCCTCGCTTGCCATCGTCAATGGCAACCCGGCCATCAGCTACTATGACGCCAGCAATTTCGATCTCAAGTACGTGCGGGCGCTGGACGCGAGCGGGACGAGCTGGGGCACGCCCGTCACCGTGGACGGCACCGACGATGTGGGCCAATTCACGTCTCTGGCGGTGGTGGATGGCAACCCGGCCATCAGCTACGCCGACGTGACCAACGGCGACCTCAAATACGTGCGGGCGCTCGACGCGAACGGGACGAACTGGGGCGCGCCTCTGACATTGGACAGCACCGGTAGCGTCGGCGGGTATGCCTCGATGGAGATCGTGAATGGCACCCCTGCCGTCAGCTACCACGACTTTACCAACTCCGTCCTCAAATACGTGCGGGCGAGCGAAGCAAGCGGAACAAGCTGGGGCGTGCCGTTGACTGTGGACAGTACCGTGAGTGTGGGTTCCTACACCTCGATGGCGATCGTGAATGGCAACCCGGCCATCAGCTATTACGATTCCGCCGGAGTCAGACAAAACCTGAAGTACGTGCGGGCAAGCGACGCCAGCGGTACGGGCTGGGGTGCGCCAGTGACCGTGGCCAGCGCCGGCAACGTGGGCCAACATACTTCACTGACGGTGGTGAATGGCAACCCTGCCGTAAGCTACTACGACGCCACCAATCTCGACCTCAAGTACGTGCGTGCCAACGACACGAATGGGACGACTTGGGCCACGGCCGTGACCGTGGACAGCGTCGGCGACGTGGGTTGGTTCCCCTCGATGGCGATCGTGAATGGCAACCCGGCGATCAGTTATGCCGACGTCACCAACGGGGACCTCAAATTCGTGCTGGCCGGCAACCCAAGCGGGACCAGTTGGGCGGCGCCGGCAGTCGTGGACTCAGGCACGCAGAGCGGCGACGTGGGCACGTTTTCCTCGCCGGCCATGGTGAGTGGGAATCCGGCGATCAGCTACTTCGATCGCGGCAACTTCGACCTCAAATATGTCCGGGCCAGCGCAGCGGACGGGACAAGCTGGGGCACGCCTGTAACCGTGGACAGCGTCGGCGACGTGGGTTGGTTCCCCTCGCTGGCGATCGTGAATGGGAACCCAGCCATCGCCTACTACGACAATTCCAATGCCGACCTCAAATATGTGCGGGCCAACGATGCGAACGGGACGAGTTGGGGCACGCCCATGACCGTGGCGAGCAGCGGCAGCACTGGATCCTATCCCTCGCTGGCGTTTGTGAATGGCAGCCCGGCGATCAGCTATTACGATAACACCAGCAGCGCGTTCAAATACATCCGGGCCGACGATGCGATCGGAACGACCTGGGGCGCGCCCGTGACCCTGGCGAGTGCGAGCAGCACGGGTTCCGCTGCCGCGCTGGTGGTGGTGAATGGCAACCCGGCCGTCAGCTACACTGGCGGCGCTTTCGACCTCATATACATGCGGGCCAACGATCCGGACGGGACAAGCTGGGGCACGCCCGTGACCTTGGACAGCATCGGCAACGTGGGCCAGGACTCCTCGCTTGTCGTCTTGAATGGCAACCCGGCCATCAGCTATGTGGATAACACCAACGGCAACCTCAAATTTGTCCGGGCGAGCGATTCGAACGGCACGAGCTGGGGCACACCCGTAACTGTGGACAGCATCAACAACGTAGGTTGGAGTAGCTCGTTGGGCATTGTGAGAGGCAAGCCAGCAATCAGCTACTGGGATGCCACCACCCTTGATATCAAATACGTGCGTGCGCTCGATGCGAACGGGACAAACTGGGGCACGCCCCTGCTTGTGGACGGCACGGGCGATTTGCGCTCTGCCTCGATGTTGGTCCTCAATGTCAATCCTGCCATCAGCTACTACGACGCCACCAACCGAAACCTGAAGTGGGCGTCACTCGTGTATCCCTCCGCGCCGGAAATTGCGGTGGAGCAGCCCGCCGGGAACGCCCTGAGCGACGGCACAGGCAGTGTCGCTTTTGGCCTCGTGAATCTGGGTAGTAGCAGCGCGGCGCTCACCTTCACGATTCGGAATCCTGGCACCGCCGACCTGACGGGCCTCACGATGAGCAAGGACGGCACGAATGCGAATGACTTCTCCGTGAGCGCGCTGAGCGGCACGGGCATTTCCGTGGGAACGGGCACCGTGACCTTCACCGTGATCTTCAATCCCGGCGGCATCGGCCCGAGATCGGCGGCGATTCATATCGGCAGCAATGTGTCCGGAAGCGCCAACCCCTTCGACATCACCCTCACCGGATATGGCGTATCCAACGCACCGCTCAGTGGAACGAAGACTGTCGGGCCGACGGGTACCTATGCGTCCGTCGGCAGTGCCATCTTCGACATCGAGAGCGCCGGCCTCGCCGGCGCGCTCGTGCTGGAACTTCAGCCCGCTTACGTGAGCGCGGTCGAAACCTTCCCGCTCATCTTTACAAATCTCGGTACCACGCCGGTGAACACCCTCACCATACGCCCGGCCAGCGGTGCGACGGCGCTGTCGATAACCAGCGCGGACACCACGGCGGCGACGGTGGATTTGAGGGGCGCGCAGTTTGTGACCATTGACGGGCGGCCTGGCGGCGTGGGCAGCAATGCCGGGAGCGGCGGCGGCGCGGCCTCCGAGCTCACCATCGCGAACACCAGCACCTCCGGGGTGGCGGTGCGCTTCATCAATGAGGCGAGCGGAAACACCCTCCGCTACACCACGCTCCGGGGCGTGAATAGCAGCGCCACCAGCGGCGTGGTCGTCTTCAGCACCACCACGGGCGGGAACGGCAACGACAACAACACGATTGACCATTGCGACATCCGCGACGGCGCGAGCACGCCCACCAACGGCATCTACGCGCTCGGCACGACCACGACGACCGCCGCGAACAACAGCGGCAACACAGTCTCCAACTGCAATGTCCTCAATTTCTACGCGGCTGCCGCAGTGGACTCCGCAGGCGTGCGGCTCGACGGCGGCAACACGGACTGGACCCTGACGGGCAACAGCTTTTACCAGAGCGCAAGCCGCGCGGCGGTGTCGTTGTCGTTCAGCAGGCCCATCTACGTCAACAACACCTCCGGCAACAACTTCACGGTAACAGGCAACTTCATCGGCGGCAGCGCGCCGAATGCGGGCGACACGGCTTGGACGACGACCGGCACCGCGAACGCTTACCAGTTCGTCGGCATCCATCTCAATGTGGGCAACACGACGGCGAGCAGCGTGCAGGGCAACACCATCCAGAACATCGCCTGGACCACCTCATCCAACAGCAACAACGTGAGCCTTGCGCCCTGGATCGGCATCTTCGTGTCGGCCGGCTCTGCAAACGTCGGGACTGTGACGGGCAACACTATCGGCAGCGGCACGGGCACGGGTTCCATCTCCGTCACCACTTCGGGAACGGGCGGCACCACCTTCGGCATCGGCTCGGCGAGCACCGGCACGGTGTCCATCGCCAAAAACACGATCGGCTCCATCACGACGAACGGCACGGCCACCACCATCTCCGCCTCGCTCGTGGGGATTCAAGTGACGGCGGGGGCGAACACCATCAGCAATAACCTCGTGGGCAGCCTCACCACGGCCAACAGCCTGAACGCCGCCACTTCGTCCACGTCTGGCACCGGCCAGCAGGTCGCTGGCATTGTCAGTTCCAGCAGCGGCAGTGCGAGCCTCACGGGCAACACGTTGGCCAATCTCAACAACAACTACATCGGCACCACAACCGGGCAGGTTCGTGGCATCGCCACCACCGCCGGGGTGAACACCATCAATGGCAACACCGTGCGCAATTTTTCCTCGATTAACCCAACCTCGCTCCCGCCTACGTCATCGTCAGTGCTTGGCATCATCCAAACCTCGACGGTGGCGGGCCAGACCGTTTCACGCAACGTCGTTCATTCCCTGTCGAATACCGCCGCAACCGGCTCGGTGTCGGTCATCGGGATTTACTATGCGGGGAATACGACCGCCGGCCCGAACATCATCGCGCAAAACCTGGTGCACAGCCTTGCCATCACCAGCACGAGTCTGACGACGCTGGAGGGGATGGAGTTTGCCGGCGGAACCTTCACTGCGCAGAACAACATGGTGCGCGTGGGACTGGATGCGAACGGGGTCAGCACGGGAGGAGGCGCAAATTTACGCGGCATCTACGACAACGGGACGACGGCGGGCCGGAACTTCTACCACAACTCCGTCTATTCAGCGGGGACGCAGACTAACGGTGCCAATGCGACAATTGCCTTTCAGAGCACTGGTGTGACCAATGCGCGGGAATTCCGCAACAACATCTTCGTCAGCACCCGCACGAGGGGTGGCACGGCCACGAGCTCTTACGTCGCTGTGACGTATGGTGGCACAACGGCGAATCCTGCGGGCCTGACCGCCAGCAACAACATCTTCTTTGTCAGCGGCACCGGCAGCTTGCTCGGCATTTACAATGGCGCTTCCATTTCCACCCTCAGCGCATGGCAGGCCGCAACCGGAATGGACACCCTGAGCCTCAATGCCGATCCGGTTTTCGTGAATCCAACCGGCAGCGCGGCGACGGTGGACTTGCACGTCCAGGGCGCCAGCCCCGCCAACAGTGCAGCCGCCGTCATCGCGACCGTGACGGATGACATGGACAGCCAGGCGCGGAACGCCACTTTCCCGGACATCGGGGCGGATGAGTTCGATGCCAATGAGATCGGCGTGGAGCAGCCCGCGGGCACGGGTCTCACGGACGGCAGTTCCACTGTCGCCTTCGGCTCGGCGCCGGTTGGCGGCAGCACGGTGAGAACTTTCACGGTCAGGAACATTGGCAACTTGAACCTCACGCTGGGCACGATCACCGGGGACGGCACGGACGCCGCCGCGTTCACGGTGAACACCGCTGGAATGAGCACCACGCTGCCTCCCGGCGGCAGCACCACCTTTGCAGTCACCTTCGCCCCCGCGAGCGCCGGGGCCAAGACCGCCGCTCTGCACATTGCCAGCAACGACCCGAATGAAAACCCGTTCGACATCAACCTCGGAGGGACTGGCACGACGGGGACGCCGCTTTCCGGCACGAAGACCATCGGCCCGTCCGGGAATTATCCCTCCATCGGCAATGCCATCGCGAACATTCAGACCACCGGAGTCGGCGGGCCGCTCGTGCTGGAGCTGCAGGCCGGCTATGTGAGCACAGTCGAGGCGTTCCCTCTCACTTTCACCAATCTCGGTTCCACCCCTGCCAACACCATCACACTGCGCCCCGCCAGCGGAGCCGCCAGTCTCTCCATGACGAGTGCGAACACCACTGCCACCGTGGACTTGAACAGCGCGCAGTTCGTCACGATCGATGGCCGGCCCGGCGGCACGGGCACGGCGAGTCAACTGACCATCGCCAACACCAGCACCAGCGGCGTGGCGCTGCGTTTCATCAACGATGCCAGCGGCAACACGATCCAATACACCACGCTCACCGGCGTGAACACCAGCGCCACGAGCGGCACGATCGTCTTCAGCACGAGTACGGGCGTGAATGGCAACGACAACAACACGATCAACAACTGCGACATTCGTGACGGCGCGAGCACTCCGACAAATGGGGTTTATTCCTTCGGGACGACCGTGACGACTGCCGCGAACAACAGCGGCAACACTGTTTCCAACTGCAACATCTTCAATTTCTACGCTTCCTCCGCAGTGGATTCGGCAGGTGTGCGACTCGACGACGGCAGCACGGACTGGACGATCTCGGGGAACAGCTTCTACCAGACGTTGGCCCGGGTGGGGCAGGGAGCTCAGGTCAGGGCAATCAATGTGAACAACGCCTCCGGCAATAATTTCACAGTGACCGGCAACGTCATCGGCGGCACTGCGCCGAACGCCGGTGGTGCTGCCTGGCCGGCGGACACTTCGATCTCGTTTCCACAATTTCAAGGCATCCGCCTCAATGTCGGCACGCTCACGCCGAGCAGTGTGCAGGGGAATACCGTCAGCAACATGGTTTGGAAGAGCACGAGCTTTACCTCCACGCTGCCGGGCCAATGGATCGGGATTCACGCGGTAGCTGGTTCGGTGAACATCGGCACGGTGACGGGCAACACGATTGGAAGCGGCGTTGGAAACGATTCGATTTCCATCCCTGCTGTGGCAACGGGCGCCGTCGCCTTTGGCATTGGTTCGTCCAGCAGCGGCACGGTTGCCATCACCAATAATGTCGTGGGATCCATCACGATGAACCCGCCCGGGACCAATAGCTCGCCCACACTTATCGGCATTCAGGTCACCGCCGGGACGAACACCATTTCTGGCAATACGGTGGGGAGCACCACCACGACCAACAGCCTGAACGTCCCGGCTCCGTCCACCAATGCCACCTTTGTGGAGCAGGTCACCGGCATCCTCAGCACCAGCGCCACCAGCGCGGTGATCACGAACAACATCGTGGCCAATCTCAACAGCAACTACGCGGGAACTGTGGCTGGCTCACAAGTGCGCGGGATTGTCACCACCGCCGGGGTGAACACGATCACCGGAAATACCGTGCGCAACCTTTCCACGACCAGCCCGGTGACGGGGACGGCGGCATCTTCGGCGGTGCTGGGCATCGCCCAGACGTCCACGGCTTCCGGGCAGACTGTTTCCCAGAACGTCGTGCATTCGCTCGCCAACACGGCAGCCGCAGCGGGCGTGAAGATCATCGGGATCTACTACGCGTGCAGCACGACCACCGGCCCGAATCTAGTCGCGCGCAATCTGGTGCACAGCCTCGACATTGCCTCTACCGACTCGGCGACGACATTGTCTGGGATGTATTTCAGCAGCGGCAGCTTCACTGCGCAGAACAACATGGTGCGCGTGGGCCTCAATGCCGGCGGCACCAGCACGGCAGGCGGTGCAACGATCCATGGCATCCTTGACAACACCTTGGCGGGGGGCGGAGCTTCTACTACAACACTGTCTATCTCGGGGGGACGCTCACCTCGGGCGCGAGCAGCACCTACGCTTTCCAAAGCACCAGCTCGACGAATGCCCGCGCGTTCCAGAACAACATCTTCGTCAACGCCCGCAGCAGCAGCGGTGGCACCGGCAAGCACTATGCGGTCAACTACGGAGGGACGACCCCGAACCCGACTGGCCTGACTGCCAGTAACAACATCGTCCTCGCCACCGGCATCGGCGGCGTGCTCGGCCTCTACAACAGTGTGGACCGCACCACGCTCGCCGCGTGGCAGACCGCGACCGGACAGGACGCGACGAGCCTCAACACCGACCCACTCTTCATCAATCCGACCGGTGATGCGGTCGCGGTGAGCCTCCACGTCCAGCCCGGCAGCCCTGCGAACAATGGCGGAACGCCCATTTCGGGCCTCACGACAGATTACGACGGCCAGGCGAGAAGCGTCACTTTCCCTGACATCGGCGCGGATGAGGTCATCTCGAACAACGCCAATCTCAGCGCGCTGGTGCTCAGCAGCGGTGCGCTGACGCCCGCTTTCTCCGGCGCGGCGACGAGCTACACGGCCACCGTATCGAATGCAACGACGGCGCTCACTGCCACGCCAACGCTGGCCGATGCGAATGCGACGGTGACGGTGAACGGCGCGGCTGTGCCCTCCGGCAGCGCCAGCGGGGCAATCAACCTGAACGTCGGCAGCAGCACCATCAACGTGGACGTCACCGCGCAGGATCTCACCACCACAAAGACCTACACCGTGACCGTCACCCGTCTGTCGGTATTTCAGGAATGGGCAGCCGCGAACGGCGTGACGAACGACCCGCAGATGCCCGGCGCAAACGGCATCGGAAACCTGCTGAACTTCGCCTTCGGCGTGGACCCGGTCACGGGCGGCAGTGGCGCGCTCGTCTTCAACGGCACGTTCGGCGCGGGCGGCACGATTGGGACGACCGGCCAGCCGATCACGATGCTGGAGCCCACGGCCAATGGCGTGGACTTCCGCGCACTCTTCGTGCGCCGCAGGGATTTCGCCGCCGCGGGGCTGACCTACAAGCCGCAGTTCAGCGCGAGCATGGCGAGTTGGACAGACAGCGCGGTGGTGCCGACCGTCCTCGCCGATGACGGGGCGAACCAGATCGTGAGCGTTCCCTATCCGCCATTCATCGGCGGGAAGAAGGCGCGCTTTTTCCGCATCAGCGTGAGCATGGCGCCGTGACGCGGCTAGCTGCCAATTCCCAATTTCTGAAACCATATCGTCTCTCCCATGAAAACCAGACACCTCCTGCCGATGCTCTTGGTCGCCGCAATCGAGACCGTCGGGCATGCCGCGCTCATCTACAGCGGCGTGCAGAATGTGCCCGTTCCGCTGACGCTCGACGGGGCTTATTTGCGGATAAGCGACGGCGTAACGACGGGTGCATATCCCGCCGACTGGAGCACAGCGCCGTGGCTGAATCCGTTCTTTGGAGGGGTGTACGTCGCGACCAGCGGTCTGCTGCGGCCGGTCGTGACGGGGAGCGACCAGATTGTGAACCTGTCTGCGGGGACTTTGATTGACGGGACGAGGAACTTCGCGGCCGGTGAAAGCGGCTCGACGACGCACACAGGCCCGGCGGCAAACCAGTTCCAGATCGGCGCGTCCGGACTGGTAGGCTTCGTCTTCGAAACCACGGGCGGCGGGCCGAGCCGTTACGGCTGGGCGCGGCTGCAAGTGAACAACGCGGGTGCAGGGAGTATCGTGGACTGGGCTTACGAGAGCACTCCCGAAGCGGGTATCTACGCCGGCGAGATCGCCCCGGTGCCGGAGCCGGCCGGTGTGGCGGTGGGGCTGCTGTGCGTCGCAGCGGGGCTCCTCAGTCGCCGCCGGCCTCGAATTGGCTGCGGCGATCCTGCAGTTCCGTGCTAAGAACTGGCAGCCCGACGGCTCAGTTTCCCTGACAACCTCCTCACTCGCATGATCCGCATCCCTGGACAACCCGGCCGTGACCTCTGTGATTCTCACCTCGGTGTGACCCGCCGCGATCTGCTCCGCGTCGGCGGCAGTGCGCTGATGGGCCTCACCCTCGGCTCGATTTTCTCGCTCCAGGCCCGGGCGCGCGCATCTGTCGGCGGCTCCGGATTTGGCAAGGCGAAGCACGTGGTGATGGTCTATCTCCAAGGCGGGCCGTCGCATCTCGATCTCTGGGACCCGAAGGAGAATCTCCCCGACAAGATGCGGAGCCCGTTCAAAAGCATCCCCACGCGGATTCCGGGCATTCACTTTTCGGAGATCCTCCCGGAGCTGGCGAAGATCAACGACAAGTTCTCGATGATCCGCTCGATGAGCTACACGCCGAACGGGCTCTTCAACCACACGGCGGCGATCTATCAGCTCATGACCGGCTACACGACGGACAAGGTCTCGCCGTCCGGCCAGCTCGAGCCGCCGAACGCGAAGGATTATCCGAACTTCGGCAGCAACATCATCCGCCTGAAACCGCCGACCGAGCCGGTGCTGCCGTTCGTGATGCTGCCGCGCCCGTTGCAGGAATCGAACGTCGTCGGGAAAGGCGGGACCGCCGGCTTCCTCGGCAAGGCGTTCGATCCCTACACGCTGTTCCCCGAGGGGGACGACCTCGACATGACGAAGATGAACCGCGTGAACGTGGACGACCTCAAGCTGCGTCCCGACGTCTTCGCGACGCGGCTGAAGCGCCGGGCACGGCTGCGGACGGCGATCGAGGATTCGATGCCGGACATCGACAAGGCGGTCGCGAGCTACAATCTCGACGAATACTACGACAAGGCGCTGAATCTGATCAGCAACGGGAAGGCGCGCGAGGCGTTCGAGATCGATCGCGAGGACGAGAAGATGCGGGCGCGGTACGGGATGAACACCTTCGGGCAGAGCCTGCTCCTGACGAGGCGTCTGCTTGAGGCCGGCACGCGCGTCGTCGAGGTCATCTGGCCGAAGGTTGCGAACAGTGACAATCACTCTTGGGACATGCACCAGGGTCTCACGAACCGCCTGAAGGATCAGGCGGGACCGATGTTCGACAAGGGGTTCTCGGCGTTCCTGCAGGATCTCGATGCGCGCGGCCTGCTCGAGGAGACGCTCGTGGTGGCGCTGGGCGAATTCGGACGCAGCCCCGAGAAAGGCGTGAGCACCAGCGGCAACATCAACAGCGCCGACGGCCGCGACCACTGGCCCTACTGCTACACGGCGGTGATGGCCGGCGCGGGCACCAAGCGCGGCTATGTGCATGGCGAGAGCGATGCGACCGGCGCGAGCCCCAAGAGCGATCCCGTGCACCCGACGCAGCTCCTCGCGAGCATCTATCACGCGGTCGGCATCGACCCGGAGACGCTCGTTTACAATCACCTCAACCAGCCGCGGGAACTCGTCAAAGCGAAGCCGGTTTCCTCGTTCTTCGCGTAGCCGCCCTGCGAATCACGCAGGGACGGGCTTGCCCGGCGTCCGCCCGTAGCCGAGCTCCGGCGGAATCTCCGCGAACTCCCGCATCGCGGCATGCAGCCCGGTGAAATCGACCTCGAACAGGTCGCCAATGAGACTGTCGGTGAGCCGCCCTCGCTGCTCGGGGAAGGCCTTGATCATTTTTCCGAATGAGAAATTCCCGTCGTAAAATGCATAGACCAGCTTGCGCATGTTCTCGATGCCCCGGCAGAGCTGCTCGCCGTAGGCGCTGAAGCGGGCTCCGCTCGTGTCCCCGGCCGTGAGCGCTGCGTCCACCGCATCCGCGGCCATCTCGCCGCTCTTGAGGGCGAGAAAGACTCCGCTGGAGAAGACCGGATCGAGGAAGGCGAACGCGTCGCCGGCGAGGACCAGTCCATCCGTCGCGGGATGCTTCGACCGGTAGCTGAACTCCGCGGTCACCCAGTATTCCCCGAACTGCCTGCCCTGCGCGAGGTGCTCCTGGATCCAGACGTTGCGCCCGATTTCCCGCGCCATGATCGCCGCGGGGTCCTTGCTCTCGCTGAAAAGGTAGTCTTTCTCCGCCACGATGCCGACGCTCACGATGTCATCCTTCAGCGGGATGTACCAGAACCAGCCGCGCCCCTCGACGTAGGCGACCGTCGTGTTTCCTTCGTCGAGGCCTGGATCGCGTTTCGCCCCGCGCCAGTAGCTCCAGATGGCGATCTTGTTTAGCATCGGGTCCTTGTTGAACCAGCCCTCCCGTCCCACGGCGACCCGATCGCGCCCGGAGCAGTCGATGGTCACGGGCGCGTGGACGTGAAACAGTTTTCCGTCCGGTCCGGCGGCCTCGACGCCGATGACGCGCCCCGCGTCGTCCTTCAGGACGCGATGCACGGGCGTCTGTTCGCAGACCTCGGCGCCGCTGCGGCGCGCATTATCGAGCATCATCTGGTCAAATTCCGCGCGTTCGATCTGCCAGGTGACGGCACTGGGATGATCGTAGTGCTGGAAGAAATAGAATGGCTGCGACTGCCGTCCGTCGGGTGTCACGAACTGCACGCTGTATTTCCGGGTGAACGCCCGCCTCTCCATTTCGCCGATGAGACCGAGCCGGTTCAGCGTGAACCAGCAATACGGCATCAGCGATTCGCCGATGTGATAGCGCGGAAACTTCTCCTTCTCGAGGACGAGCACGCTGCGACCCTTGCCGGCAAGCAGCGTGGCCGCCGTGGTGCCCGCGGGGCCCGCTCCGATGATGATGACGTCGTATGTCGATTCCGATGGCATGAAGTGAAAAGGGTCCCTGCTTTTTCCTTACGCAAGCGGTGGCTAGACCGGACGCAGCACCTCCACGATCCGGGCAAGGACGCGGCCGTCGGCATCGAGGAGCTGGTTCGTGCGGCCATAGAGCGCGACCGGCGCGGGAAGACGGAAAATTTCCGCGAGTCGCGGATCGGGAGCGACCCGCAGGAATCCGCGCGGCTGGCTGCGGTAACGCACAGCGTGCCGGTTCAGGAGGCCGCCGAGGGGGAGCCGGCCCTCGACGATCTCGGTGCGAAGCGGTTCCGCGAACCCGCCGAGTTCGATCTCGATCGCGCCGTACTCCACCGGCAGTTCCGATTTCGCGCAGTAGAGAACCACCTCCCGGCGGTAATGCTGCGGCGTATGATCACACCGGAGCACCCGCAGGAGCATGTCGTTGCCAAAAAACTCCTCCAGCTTGGAAGTCATGTCTCCGGTATGGACGAGGAGACGGTGGCACGCCGGCGGCAGGGCCTGCGGGTCGATGAGTTCAAACTCCGGCAGCGGCTGTCCCGCCGCCTCGTAGAGGAGCGGGAGCGGGTGGAGCAGTTCGAGCGTCGGGGCGGTAATCACGTGTAGCGGGCGTTCTGGTGCTTCGGCAGGAAGAACGCGTGGAGAATCACGTCGATCTTCATCAGCGCGGAACGGTCGAGCACCAGCCAGTCGCCCTGCTCGACGAGCAGACCGCGCCGTTTCAGCTCCTCAAACTGCGCATGGAACCGCTGCGTGACGTCCTCACCAAATTTTTCCGTGAAGTAACGGCGTGAAACGCGCCCGAGCTTGAGCTGGAGGATGAGTTCCCGGATGAGGCGCTCCTCGGGTGTGGTCGTCAGTGCCCGGCCGATCGGCAGTTCGCCGCGCTCGACGGCCTGGGAGTAGCTCTCGAAATCCGGCAGATTCTGAAAATGCACCCCGCCGAGGTGGCTGAAGCTCGCGACCCCGAGGCCGAGCAAATCCGCGCCTTTCCAGAGCTCGTCGCGATAGACGAATTTCGTCTTCTCGGGATCACGCACGACGGTCGTCGCGCTGGTCACCGTGTAGCCGATCTTCTCCAACGCGGAGAACGCCTCGTTCACCCAGCGCCGCTTCGTGTGCCAGTCGGCGACGGGCGCCACCAGTTTTCCCTCCGCCTCCATCTGCTTGAAGATGCCCGTGTTGAACGGCACCTCCATCTGGTAAATCGTCACGCTGTCCGGCTGCAGTTCGATGAGCTTGTCGATGTTCCGCCGCCAGTTCGCGTCCGTCTCCTCGACCATCCCTGCGATCAGGTCGATGTTGATCTGCGGAAAGCCGACGCTCCGCGCGAAGTGGTAGGCCCGATAGATCTCGTCCTCCCGATGCGCGCGCCCGTTGATCTCGAGGATGTGCCGGTCGAAATTCTCCACGCCGAGCGACAGGCGGGAGACGCCAATCTCGCGGAGCGCGCTGAGCTTGGCCTCGGTCAAAGTGCCGGGCTCGGCCTCGAATGCGACCTCCTCCGCGACGTCCCACGGGAGCAGCGACTTCATCCGGTCCGTGAGCGACTTCAGCTGCGCGACCGAGAGATAGCTTGGCGTTCCGCCCCCGAAATAGACGAACTTCGGCAGCCGCCCCGCAAGCCGCGGCGAACGCGCGTACATCTCCATCTCGCGGATTCCGTCATCAAGATAGCCTTTGATTTCGTCGGCGTTCTTGTCCGTGTAAACGCGGAAGTAGCAGAAATGGCACCGTTTCCGGCAGAACGGGATGTGAAAGTAAACGCCGAGCGCGGTGTCCGGCGGCGGCGGCGATTCGAGCACACGGCGCACTTCGTCCACCTTGGCTTTGTCCCAGAAGGAGAACGGCGGATAATTCGCGACAAAATAATTGCCGGCGGTGGTCTGGTCTCCGTCGGCGAGCAGACGGTCGAACACTTCGGCGGTCGTAGGAGGCATGGCGTCGCGGAGACTCGTCCACATCGGGGCGCGAGGCACCGAAATAGTGTGTGTGCGTAATACTTTGCTTCGCGCCGCGCCAGGGAAGCGCGCTACGACCGGACGCAGCGATTCACCTCACGCCTGCCCTGCCCGCCTCCGCGTCATCGACGCGGCGATCTTCATCGCGCCCGTTGCCAGTGCCGCGCATTTCTGCTCACCTCCGCCGGTCTTCATTCCATGAACAAATACCTCGTCGAATTCATCGGCACCTTTTTTCTCGTGCTCACCATCGGTTGCAATGTCCTCGGGGAAAACCCGGTCGCGCCTTTCGCCATCAGCGCCGCGTTGATGGTGATGGTGTATGCGGGAGGCTACATCTCCGGTGCGCACTACAATCCGGCGGTGACGCTGGCGGTCACCCTGCGCGGCAAGTGCAAGGTCCAGGATGCGGTGCCTTACGTCATTTTTCAGGTCTTCGGCGCGGTCGTCGCATCGTTTGCCGCGAAGTACCTCTTTCCCGAAGGGGCGGCGAAGGTTCTCGCGGCTGTGGCGAATGCAAAATCCTTTCCCACCGGGCCGGCATTTATCGCCGAGTTCCTGTTTACGTTCGCGCTCGCCTGGGTCGTGTTGAACGTGGCCACGTCGAGGGAAACGGCGGGAAACTCGAATTACGGCCTTGCGATCGGATTCACCGTGCTGGCGGGCGCCTTCAGCGTGGGCAGCATCTCGGGCGGCGCGTTCAATCCGGCCGTCGCTGTCGGCGCCGGCCTGATGGCCTTGATCCAGTGGAGCAATATCTGGGTGCATCTCACGGCCGACTTCCTCGGCGGCGCGCTCGCGGCGATCGCATTCAAGTCGCTCTCGACCGCCGACCGCGAGTAGCGGCCCGGGTTTCAGCGATTGATCTGCTCGAGCGCCTTCCGAGCGGAACGCCGGACGTAGTCATTCCCGTCGGCGAGGAGCGGCTTCACCTTTTCCGCGAGAGGCCGTCCCTCCGGGCCGAGTCTCGCGATCCTCACGCATGCCCACACGCGCGCCTCGGTCACGGGCACGGCGAGAGCCTGCGTGAGGGCGTCGTGGTCACGCACCTTTATGGCCCGCAGCGCGTCCATCACG
>JBEBGK010000425.1:0-4237 GCA_040081515.1 Chthoniobacteraceae bacterium | reverse complement strand
ACGCCGCCAGGCGCCAATCATCGAGCTTCGCGAGTTGGAACGTCTTTCCGCCGTCCGTGGAAGTCAGCATGTTCATCCCGCGCTCCACCATCCGCGTCGCCTGGCGGTAAAGAATCACCAGCCGCCCCGTGCCATCCACCCGCGCAGTGAGCGCGCAGCACGCGCAGACGCCGGTCGGCTCGGGCAGCACATCCTTTTCCTCCGCGAATGTCTTCCCGTCGTCGTCCGAACGCACGACATACACGCTGCGCTTCGCCTCACCCTCGTCGCCGGGCTGTTTCGCATGCGCGACGGCGAAGACATGGCCGGCGGCATCCGCGGCGTTGCAACTGTCGCCATCGAGACCCGTGGCGCGGAGGAGGATTTTCCGCTGCGGCTCGAAACTTTTCCCGTCAACGTCCATTCGGGAATAAAGCAGCGGCATCGATGAATGATGATGCCCGCCCCGATGCGGGGCCGGATCGGGATTGCCGGCGGGCTCGGCCTTTTCAGAGCCGAGCCAGAGCGCATGCACACGGCCACCGCGGCCAAGGGCGATTCGTGGCCCGCGGGCGCGGGACGCTCCGACCACACTGAGGGGCTGGGAGTTGACGCGCACGGCATCCGACCAGGTGGCGCCGCCGTCTTTCGAGACCACGTAGAACGCATCGCCCGCCTTCGGCTCGCCCACGAAATAGATCAGGTGCAGCGCGCCGTGCCCGTCGGTCACGACACCTGGCTTGATTCCCCCGTTCGGCACACGGCAAATCCCGACAGCCGATGGCGATTCCGCGGCGTGAATGAGGGCACAAGAAAGCAGCAGGGTGGCGACGAGGGAGCGAGTCTTCACGAGTGAAGCCTGGAGCAGTTCCGGCGGGAATGCACACCACTTTCATCCCGCAAGCGCCCGCACAAATCCGCGCGAAATCCGCTACGACCGCGCGCCCAGGCGGATAATCGTTGCACCACGAACCAACCCCGCATGACCACACGCCTCTCCTCGCTTTTCATTCCCGTCTTCATCTGCTCGTTCGCATCCGCCACCGACTGGCCCGAGTGGCGCGGCCCCGGCGGACAGGGGCACGCACAGGCGACCGGCCTTCCTGTCTCGTGGAGCGCCACGAGCGGCATCGCGTGGAGGACCGAGGGCCCGGGCCGTGGCTGGTCCTCGCCGGTGATCGAAGGAAACCAGATCTGGATGACCACCGCGGTCGAGACGCCCGCGAGCGCCGAGGACGCCGCGCGGCGACTCAAGTCGAACACCGGCGGCCAGCCCGTGACGCTGCTGGAGAAGGTCGAACTGCGCGCGGTCTGCGTCGATCGCCAGACCGGGCACCTCACCCACAATGTGCTCGTCCTCACCGAGCGCGAGCCGCAGTGGGTCCACAAGCTCAACAGCTACGCGTCGCCCACGCCGGTCATCGAGGACGGACGGCTCTATTGCCACTTCGGGGCGTTCGGCACCGCCTGCCTCGACACCCGCGACGGCAAGGTCCTCTGGACGAACACCGACCTGAAGGTGATGCACGAGAATGGCCCCGGCAGTTCGCCGGTACTTTGGAAGAATCTCGTCATTTTTCACCTCGATGGGAGCGACCGGCAGTTTATCGCCGCGCTCGACAAGGCGACCGGCAAGCTCGCGTGGAAAACGGATCGCTCCGGCGCGATGAACGCCAACCCGCAGCTCAAGAAATCCTACGGCACGCCCATCGTCGTCGAGTCCGGCGGAAAGCCGCAGCTCATTTCACCCGCCGCCGACTGGCTGTACGCCTACGATCCGGCGACGGGACGCGAGCTGTGGAAGGTCGCCTATGGCCGGACGGGATTCTCGATCTCGCCACGGCCGGTCACGGGGCATGGGATGATCTTCATGAGCACCGCATTCATGAAGCCCGAGATCCTCGCGGTGAAATATGAAGGCGTGCCGGCCGCGGAAATCGCATGGCGCTACAGCAAGGGCGCGCCCAACATCCCGTCACCCCTGCTGGTCGGGGATGAACTCTATTTTGTGAGCGACGGCGGATTTCTCACGTGCCTGGACGCCAGGACCGGCGGGGAGCACTATCGCGAGCGACTCGGCGGCGACTACAACTCATCGCCGCTCTTCGCAGACGGAAAAATTTACATCACGAGCCGCGAAGGGCTCACGACGGTCGTGAAGCCCGGCAAGAGCTTCGAGGCGCTATCGAAAAGCCAGCTTCCCGAACAGGTCTTCGCCACTCCCGCCGCCGTGAACGGCTCGCTCTTCCTGCGAACCGCCGCGGGGCTCTACCGCATCGACGGCCCCGCGCGCCGGTAACCCCGCACCGTTCGGAGTTGCGCCGGCGGAGCGCGTGCGGCCAGCATCGCGACCATGCGCACGTTCACGCTCTCCCTCGCTCTCGTCACCGCCCAGTTCGCATCCGCCGCGGACTACGACATCGTCATCTACGGCAACACCGCGGCGGGCGTCACCGCGGCGGTGCAGGCAAAGAAGATGGGCAAGTCGGTCGTCCTCGTCGGGCCGGACAAACATCTCGGCGGTCTTTCCAGCGGCGGACTCGGCTTCACGGACACCGGGAACAAGGCGGTCATCGGCGGGCTGTCGCGCGAGTTCTATCATCGCATCTGGAAACACTATGGCGACGCGGCTGCGTGGAAGTGGCAGAAGAAGGACGAATACGGCAACAAGGGCCAGGGCACGCCGGCCATCGATGGCGAGCAGCGCACCATGTGGATCTTCGAGCCGCATGCGGCCGAGAAGGTGTTCGAGGATTTCGTCCGCGAGCATCAGATCGAGGTCGTCCGCGACGAGTGGCTCGACCGAGCAAAGGGCGTGAAAAAATCTGGCGCGCGCATCGCGTCGATCACGATGGTCAGCGGGAAGACCTATGCCGGAAAGATGTTCATCGACGCCACCTACGAGGGGGATCTGATGGCGGCGGCGGGTGTCGATTACCACGTCGGGCGCGAGGCAAACTCCGTCTATGGCGAGCAGTGGAATGGCGTGCAGGTGGGCGTGCTTCATCACGGTCATCACTTCGGAAAAATGAACATCAGCCCCTACGTCACGCCCGGCGATCCGAAGAGCGGCGTGCTGCCGCGCATCAGCACCGAGCCGCCCGGCGAATACGGCGCGGGTGACAAGCGCGTGCAGGCCTATTGCTTCCGGATGTGCCTCACGGATCGCGAGGAGAACCTCATCCCTTTCCCCAAGCCCGACGGCTACGACGCGAAGCAATACGAACTCCTGCTTCGCGTGTTCGACGCCGGCTGGCGGCAGACATTTGGAAAGTTCGACCCCATCCCGAACCACAAGACCGACACGAACAACCACGGCCCATTTTCGACCGACAACATCGGGATGAACTACGACTACCCCGACGCGAGCTACAAGCGGCGCCGCGAGATCATCCGCGAGCACGAGACGTATCAGAAGGGCTGGCTCTACTTCATCGCGAACGACCCGCGCGTGCCCGCCGACGTGCAGAAGGAAATGCAGCGCTGGGGACTGCCGAAGGATGAGTTCACCGACAACGGCAACTGGTCGCATCAGCTCTACATTCGCGAGGCGCGTCGGATGATCGGCAGCTACGTGATGACCGAAAATGATCTGCTGAAAAAGCGCGTCACGCCCGATTCCGTCGGCATGGGGAGTTACGGCATCGATTCGCACAACACACAGCGCTACATCACGCCTGAGGGCACCGTGCAAAACGAAGGCGACATCGGCGTGGCGACGAAAGGCCCTTACGAAATCGCCTACGGCGCGCTCGTCCCGAAGCGCGGGCAGGCCGACAACCTCTTCGTGCCCGTCTGCGTTTCCAGCACGCACATCGCATTTGGTTCCATCCGCATGGAGCCCGTCTTCATGATTCTCGGTGAATCCTCCGCGACCGCCGCCGCGATGGCCATCGACGCCGGCCTCGCCGTGCAGGACGTGCCCTACGCGAAGCTGCGCGAACGCCTGCTCAAAGACGGCCAGGTCCTCGAATACAAACCCGACCCGGCGAAGGTCGGAGGAAAGGGTTCCGCCGGAGTGAAGCTTGAGGGCATCATCGTGGACGACACGCAGGCAAAGCTCACCGGCGACTGGAATCAAAGCGGCGCTGCGCTGCGCTTCGTCGGTGACGGCTACCAGCACGACAGCGCCGTGAAGGATGGCCGCGCCTCCGCGCGATTCGAGACGAAGCTGCCCAAGCCCGGCCGTTACGAAGTCCGACTCGCCTATCCCCCGAATAACAACCGCGCCAGCAAGGTGAATGTCGAAATCCAAAGC
>JBEBGK010000424.1:0-4241 GCA_040081515.1 Chthoniobacteraceae bacterium | reverse complement strand
CGCGCTCTGCCGTGCGCTGGAACAGAGCTGGCAACAATCCGCCGCGCAACCCACGGGCCGCCCGGTTCGTTTCGGGACGCCGGTCTTTGAATCGCTGCAATCCCAGCCCGGGACCGGCGGCGGAACGCAGCAACAGCCCGACGCGCGCGATCGATCCTTTTCACGACACGAACCGGAGAATGTCCCCGCGCCATCTCCAGCCCGGCATCGCAAGGCCACCGCGCCGGCGAAGCCGGCACGCCTCGCGGTCACCGGCGGCGTCCACCTCTACGCCTAGCATCCCATGTATATCGCCAACGCTCCCACCGTCACTCCGTCCGCCGGAAGTTTTCTCAACGGCACCGGTGCGCCGCCGCCGAAGCAACAACTGGATCAGGAGGACTTCCTCAAGCTGCTCACCGCGCAGCTCACGGCCCAGGATCCGTTGAAGCCGATGACCGACACGCAGTTCATCGCGCAGATGGCAAATTTCAGCTCGCTCGAGCAGATGCGCACGCTGTCCGCCGACTTCGAGAAACTCGCCGGCGCCCATCAGCTCACCTCCGCGCAGAATCTTCTCGGCAGGACGGTGACGTTGAATACGGACACCGCCGAGGTCACCGGACCGGTGGATGAAGTGACCATCAAGGACGGACTCCTGCGCGTGATCATCGGCGGGAAACCGTACGAACCGACCGCCATCACCCGCATCCTCGGCACCGCGACTCCCGCGCCGGCAAAGTAAATCCTGCGACGGTGGAAACGACTCCTCCACCACCGGAAACCACTCCCCCAGCCGCGGAAACGACTACCGACCCGCTGGAATAGCGAGCGCGATCTTCCCGCCACACGATCCTCACGCAATTCACCACAAGCAAAGTCAGACAAACCTCAAGAACACAAAACACCATGTCACTCGTCGCCACACTCAATAGCGGAATCAGCGCCCTGAACGCATTTTCCACGGGCCTCCAGGTCATCTCGAACGACATCGCGAACGTCAACACCACGGGCTACAAGGGCTCGCGGGCCGACTACAGCGACAGTTTCTCCAACATCCTCCGCCAGGCGGCTCCCTCGCCGATCTCGGGCAACGGCTCGAACACTCCGCCGCTCCAGATTGGCACGGGCGTCCGGGTGTCCACGCTCTCCAGCGATTTCACGCAGGGCACACTGGCCGCCACCGGCAAGAACACCGACCTCGGCATTTCAGGCAGCGGATTCTTCCGCGTGCGCGACACGGTGAATGCGCAGGATTACGCGACCCGGGCCGGGGAATTCCGGCTCGATGACGCCGGCTACCTCGTCACCAGCGCCGGGTTCCGCGTGCAGGGACTTTTCGACGGCGCGATCAGCTATTCGGCCACCAATACCAACAACACGCTCACCTACACGAAGACCGAGACACCGGCGAGCACGGTCGGCGACATCCGGATCGACATGAACATCAGCATCGGGAACGGCGTCACCAACGACACGGGGGGCGCATTCACCGACGCGCAGGTGGAAGCATCAAAGCCGTTCATGCGCTCGTTCACCGTGGACCAGCTCGGCAATGTGGTCATCGGTCTCTCCAACGGCGACGTGTTCACCCGCGGCCGCATCCTGCTCCAGAATTTCACCGACCCGAACGCCCTGACCCGCGCGGGCAACAATCTCTTCTCCGGATTCGAACCCGCCGGCCCCATCGGCGGCATCGGGCTCAGCGCCGCAAACAACGGCCCCGGGACCAATGGCCTCGGAAGAATCGAAGTCGGCGCACGCGAACTCTCCAATGTCGATCTCAGCCGTGAGATGACCGATATGATCATCGTCCAGCGCAGCTTCCAGGCCGGCTCCCGCGTCGTGAGCGTCTCGGACCAGATGCTCGAGGAAATCGTGAACCTCAAACGCTAACCACCCCGCACCATGGCCCAGGAAGAAACAAAGACCGCCGAGGCGCCGGCCGCACCGGCCGCGGCGCCCGCGAAAGCGCCGAGCGCATGGCCGCCATTGATCGCCGTCATCGTGCTGATGCCCCTCGTGTCATTCGCCACGACGAAATTCCTCATCCTCCCCAAGATCCGGGGGGCTTCCACCGAGGAAGCCGCAAAGGAGGAGCACGGCGCCAAGGATGCACACGGTTCCAAGGACGCCCATGGCAAACCCGCCGCCGCCCACGGAGCCAAGGACGCCAAGGGCGGGCACGAGGCCACCGGGAAGTTCACCTATGACTTCGAGAACGTGGTCGTCAACCTCTCCGGCTCCCTCGGGACGAAGTATCTGAAGACGAGTTTCACGCTCTTCAGTTCCAATCAAAACCTCAAGAAACTCGTCGAGGAAAACAAGAAGCAGTTGCTCGATGTGACGATCAACGTCCTCTCCAGCCGGACGATGGCCGACCTCGAGGCCGCCGGCGCAAAGAACGTCGTCCGCAACGAGCTGATGGCCAGCCTGAATCAGGCGCTGCACTCGGACCTGATCGAGCAGCTCTACTACTCGGAGTTCGTCGTCCAATGAGCAACGCCACCGCGTGTCCGGATCCCGAGGTGGCACCCGCCGCCGGCAGCGACGGGCAGCCGGTATTCCTGATGGACGGGAGCCGCACGAGCGCCGCGAAGGTCCGCATCGCGGCGCACGACTTCCGGAATCCCTGCGCGATCTCGCAGGCCGACATGCGCGTCTTCGAGGTGCTCTATCCGCGATTCATCCAGAATCTCGCGGCGCGGCTCTCCACGTTTCTGCGCATGGAATGCACGCTCAAGCTCACGAAGCTCACGTGTCTCTCCTTTTCCCAGCTCTGCGAGGCCCTGCCGCCCGCCTCCTGCATCACTCTCTTCAAGCTCGAGGATCAGCGCGGTGTCGGAATCCTGAATCTTCATCTTCCACTCGCCCTCGCCACGGCCGATCGCCTCCTCGGAGGAAAAGGCCGCGCGCCCTCCGCGGAGCGTCAACTCACGGAGATCGAGCTGACCCTCATGGATGACGCATTCCAATTGTTCCTCTCGACGTGGTCGGAGGCCTGGGCCGGCGGCGGCGAGGCCGCGCGCCCGAAGATCATCGGTCACGAGACCAGTGCGCGCTGCCTGCCGGCCAGCTCGCCTTCCGATGTGCTCGTGATGCTGGCCGTGGAGATGTCCGCCGGCGCGACCACCGGGCTGGTGGAACTGGCGGTCCCTTTCTCGATGGTCGAGGGCGCGGTCCGCAAGATCCGCGAGTCGCAGAACATCGTCACGGAGACCAGGCTCTCGAAGCCCGTCCAATGGCGCAAACAGTACGCGGGGATCCAGGTGCCCGTCATCGCCGAGTGGAAAGTCCGCGAGATGCCGCTCGCCGAGACCCTTCACATCCGCCAGGGCGACGTGATCGAGCTGCCGAATTCGCTGATCAACAGGGCCAGCCTGCATCTCTCCGAGGTCACCACCTTCATCGGCACAGTCGGCATCCAGAACGGCAACGTCGCCATCCAGATCACAGGGCACAGCAACAAGGAATAGAAGACCATGAACAACCTTCTCCAGGAACACCGGCTCGAGACCGTGCTCGGCGTGAAAGTCCAGCTCAGCGTGCGCCTCGGCTCATGCCAGTTGATGATGCGCGACGTGCTCGATCTTTCCCCGGGCTCGATCGTCCAGCTCGACCAGCGCGCGAATGACAACGTCGGCCTCTACATCAACGACAAGCTCATCGCCCGCGGCGAAGTGGTCGTGATGGAGGAGAATTTCGGCATCAAGATCACCGAGCTCGTCGGCGAGGAGGAGGCGAAGAAATGAGGCGCGCCTGGCTCGCGACGCTTTTCCTGCTCGCGGCCGCAGGTGCGTCCGGGCAGGTGGGCGGCACCACGGCGCCGGCACCCGTAACGGGGCTCGGGGGCAGCACGTGGCAGATCGCCGCCTATCTCGGCGGCATGATCGCGCTGTTCGCCTGCGGCGCATGGCTGCTCCGCAACGGCCTGCCATCGATGCAGCGCAACCGTGGCGATCGGAAGCTGAACATCTCCGAGACGCGCGGCCTCGGCGCGCGGCAGTTCCTCGTCGTCGCGGAATACGAAAATCGCAAGATGCTCCTCGGCGTGTGCCCGGGTCGGATCGACTACCTCTGCACGCTGTCCGCGGCTGAACCGGAGTTTCCGAACCTGACACCGGAGAAGCCCGAATGAGCCCCGCCGGATTCCTCTCACGCGTAATGCGCAGCGCAGGCTGGCTCCTGCCCCTTTTCCTGCTGGCGATGCCGGCCCTCGCGCAACAGGCGGGCCCCGCCATGCCGGCCGTGAACATCACCGT
>JBEBGK010000423.1:0-4248 GCA_040081515.1 Chthoniobacteraceae bacterium | reverse complement strand
GCGATTCTTCGAAGCGAGCGCGCGAAGTTCCTCGATCGCCTGGCTCTCGCCGAGCGGGTCCGGGAGGGTGATCGGCGCCTTGTTCCGGATGGATGAAGGGACTGTTTTCCCGATCAGAGCCGTGATGTCCGCCAGGCCGAGTGCCCCGAGCATCTGCCGTATCTCGGATTCGTTCGAGCCGAGGTGCCGTCGCTGAAAAGTGTCGCAAGGATCGAGAGGAGACGGTGACTGCACCATGGCAGGGCTCGAGATTTTTTGCATGAGGCCGGGAGGCTATTCACGAGTGGGTCGCATGCAAAAACAATCTCGCCCCCGCAAGCCGCGCCTGCCTTTCGCCAATTTGAGTGGAGTTCGGGCGGGGGATTCTGCCAATGTCCCGGCGCCAATGAATGCCATCGTAGCCTCGTGCGTTGCCGTGCTTGCCGTGAATGCGGCTGCGGCTCCCCTCTCGCCGCCCGCGGCGGAGATCGATCTGACCAAGCTTCCCACGCAGGCCAAGGTCATCGACAGGGTCGTCGTGCCCGTGCCGGGCGAAGTGTTCGCGGTCCTCGACAAGCTCGGAAAGCCGCGCTGGGCGGGCCTGATCCATCGCGACACCAGCAGGGCCAAACCGCGGGGTGAGGCGCCGCAGATTGCGATGATGCTCGGGACGATCATCGCGGAGGGCTTCATTGCGGTGGAAGCCGAGGATGTCGAGGAGGTGAAGGATCTCGGCCGCGCGATCCTCACCTTCTCCAGCGCGATCGGCGTCCGCAAGGCCGTCGTCCGGCGTGCAAACAGCGTGGTGGAATTTGCCGACAAGAAGAATTGGAACCGCGTGCGGAGCGAACTGGACGGCGCGCTCGCCGACGTTCGCGGGGCGATGATCGAGTTGAACAGCGAGTCCCTCGCGCACCTCGTCAGCCTCGGGGGCTGGCTGCGCGGGCTCGAAGTGCTGGCGCAGGTCGTGTCGATGGATTTCAGCCGCTCGGGCGCGGACCTGCTGCACCAGCCCGGGCTCGTGGAACATTTCGAGCGCCAGCTCGCCAGCCTCAAGTCCCGCTTTCGCGGCGACTCACTCGTCGTCAGGGTCCGGAAGGGACTCGCCGAGATCCGCCCGCTGATCGGC
Organism: Chthoniobacteraceae bacterium; assembly: GCA_040081515.1. Lineage (GTDB taxonomy): Bacteria > Verrucomicrobiota > Verrucomicrobiia > Chthoniobacterales > Chthoniobacteraceae > SXWH01. The sequence continues at coordinate 3,140 of JBEBGK010000423.1, read as the reverse complement.
GACGGGGACGGGTCGAGAATTTCTTCCAAGGCAGTCAAAGAGATCGCGTCGCTGTCCGGAAGTCTCGTAGAAGCCATCAGCAGAAAGTCCAACCAGCCGTGAAAACGCTCGCCCGCATCCTCCTGACAGCCGCCGCAATCACCGTCATTCCGCTGGCCGTAGCCTACGTGGACGACGCGCACTCGCGCGCGATGGAAGCCGCGACGGCCTACGTGAAGCAGGGGTTCCTCGTCCGCCAGGAATACTGGGCAGGCTCTCTCAACGTCCGGCAGCCGAGCGTCGTGCGGCACCAGCTTTTCAAGGGGAACACCTACTGGTTCTGGCTGGGCAGCGACGAGGACTCGGCCGAGGTCACCGTCCACGTGTATGATCCCGACGGGAAGCTCGCCGACGCCGAGGCCTGGCAGCAGGGAAACAAGGCCGCTGTGAAAGTGGCACCGAAGAAGACGGGGACATACTTCATCGTGTTCAGCATCGAGCAATCGCGCTCAAAGAAAAACCGCTGGGCGCTGGCTTACGGATACAAGTAGCCAGGAATTCCAAACCTCACCGCTGTCAGGGAGCAGCTGCACGGCGTAGCTGTAGGGCAGTCCAACGGGGATTACCCTGCCGCGCGAACCCATGGTACAAATTCGCCAAGTAGCCGAAGATATAAGCCCGCCAGACGTTCGGATCGTTGTAGAGGTAGAGAAATGGCAGGGGACGGAGGCTCTGCACCCAGTTGGAATAAGCGTAGTCCGTTCCCAGCGTCGCAAGCTGGGCAGCGTAGTCGTCCACGATGTTGGCGAGCGAAAGGTAACCGAGCGCCTCAAGCTGGTCGCGTATCGACCTGTAGTATCTGGAAGTCAGCAAATAGAAGTACGTATAGTAAGCTGCTGGCCTGATTCCAAGCGTCGTTCCAAGGAACACTTGAAAGATGGAATCGGTCGCCTCGGAGAGGTAGAAATCCGCGAGATCGCGCGCCGGAGTGCGAGGGGCGGCAGCGGCTCGGTTTGAGTCGGCCAGTACCACGAAGGCAGCGAGTGTGAGGATGAGTCGTCTGAACATGGGAACGGTTTTCGGGTTGGAGGCAAGAATCAGCCTGCTGGCTGGGAGAACGGTGGCGAGGAAAGCATTTGTCCGCCCGTTGGCGAGCTGAAAACTATCGAGGGGTGCCGGCGACACCTGCAAGGGCGAGGTTGACATGGAGGATGTGTCTCGTCTTCATGAGCGGCGAAAGAGTGTCAGAAACCCCCGGGTCCCGCCATGCAAGAATGACGCGAGTGACGCGGGAAGGACTCATGAACGCGGGTTGTGGCGGAATGCCGCGGTCCTTGCATTGGGGGCGGATTGCGCTTGTACCTTCCGGGTGATGCGCGTCGTCCTCATCCTGTTCCTCGTGGCGGTGCTCCGGGTTCCTGTACCCGGTGCGGAGAATGGTCGCGCGCGGCCGTTGATGCGCGATTTCATCGGGCTCAATGTCCATACGGTGCAATTCAAGCCGGAGCTGTACACGCCGGTGACGCGCGTCCTGCGGAACTACCACCCGCTGAAATGGGATCTCGCCGATGACACGTCTTCGTTGCCGCCGTTTCCGATGGCGAAGAACCGTGTGGACTGGCAGCGGCTCTACGGCGCGTGGAAGCAGGCGGGGTATCGGACGCATGCGACGCTCCTTTTCGACGATATCGCGCCGGCCGACTGGAAGGACTTGGAGCGGGATGCGCACGCCTACGGACTGGCGGTCGCGAAGGCGCTCGGGCCGTCGGCGAAGGACGCCCTGATCGAGGCGGTGGAAATCGGGAACGAGCCGGAGAAGTATGATGATGCGGCATATCGCCGGCTTTTTGAATCGATGGCCCGCGGGGTGCGCGCGGGAGATCCCGCGATGAGGATCGCGACGTGCGCGGCGAATCTCGGGCCGAGCGGGCGGTATTCGAAGAGCGTGGACTGTCTCGCGGGGCTCGATGCGCTGTGGGACATCCTGAATGTCCACTGCTACGCGGAGGCCGAGCCGTGGCCGAGCTGGCGCCGGAGCTGGCCGGAGGATCCGGCGACGGGGTTCGTGGAGAATGTGAGCTACGTCCTGAAGTGGCGGGACGGGCATGCGCTGGGGAAGGAAGTTTGGGTCACGGAATTCGGCTACGATGCGGGCACGAAGCCAGCGCCGGCGACCGGGGATTTCTCACGCTGGCAGGGAAGCACGGAGGAACAGCAGGCGATGTGGTCGGTGCGCTCGTTTCTCCTGCTTGCGCGGCTGGGCGTGGACCGGGCGCATCTCTATTTTTTCAACGACCAGGACGAGCCGCGCGTGCATGGCAGCAGCGGGCTCACGCGGAATTTCCAGCCGAAGCCCGCCTTTCATGCCCTCGCGTGGCTGCAACGCTCACTGGGCGATTACCGGTTCTCGCGGGTGGAGCGTGAGGACCCGGGCGAATGTTACGTGTATGAATTCATCCACGGCGCCGATGCGCGGAAACGGGCCTGGGCGGTCTGGAAGCCGGCGGGGGAATCGCGGACGGCGCGTGTCTTCGCCGATCCGTGGAGGGCGGTCCGTGCCGAACGGATGCCGCTGATCGCCGGTGAAGCGGAGAAGGTGGAGGTGGCGCAGGAAATCGAGGGCTTCCTGCGGGTCGAGGCGGAACAGCGTCCGGTCGTGATCTGGCTGGAGAGGCCGTAGGGGCGGGGCGTCAGCGCGGGCCGGGATCGCGACGGACGGCGGAGTGCGCGATCTTCGAGAGGTGACGGAGGGCGATGATCCCCGCGAGAAGGCCGACGCCGAGCAGGGCGTACTCGAGGGGATGAATCGGGCGCCCTTTGCCGAGCAGCGAAGTAAGATCCTGGCCGGTGGATCCGATCCACACGAACAGGCTGTTGGCCGGGATGATGGCGAGGCAGGTCGCGCCGAGATACGGCCAGAAGGCGACGGGGGTGAGGCCGTAGCAATAGTTCGCGATGCCGAAAGGGATCGGCACGAAGCGCAGCAATGCGACGATGCGCCAGCCTTCGCGGCCGATCGCGGTGTCGATGAGGCGGAACTGCTCGTGATGCTCGAGCCAGCGCGCGACGCGTTCGCGGGCGAGGTGGCGTGAGATGAGGAAGTTCACGCTCGCGCCGACGGCGCAGCCGAGCATCAGCCCCAGCCAGCCCTTCCCGAATCC
>JBEBGK010000422.1:0-4252 GCA_040081515.1 Chthoniobacteraceae bacterium | reverse complement strand
GCGCACCGGATCACCGCCATCGCCACGCGCCTCCTCGGCGAACCCGATCCCGCCGCCGCCGGCGCGAAGCCGGGGCACGTCGCCGCCTGATCCGCTTTCTTCCAAAACAGCCAGCCCACGCGACAAACCCATGAATCCTCAAGTCATCTCCCGCGAAACGACGAATTCAGGCCCCTTCCAGCCGCCCTCCAACGACCCGGGCGGAAACCCGCTGATGGACCTCATCGGCGCGAGCCCGTCCAACGACACGCCGGGCATCGTGCCATTCGCGCCGGCGGGCAATTTCGTCAGCTACTACGGGCTGAAGGAGAATCCATTCGCCGACTGCGTGCATCCCGCGTTCTTCTTCCGCACGGACAGCCACGCGGAGGCCGTCCGCAGCATGATGCTGGCCGTCGAGTTTCGCGCGTCGCTCGGGCTCGTCACCGGACCGAGCGGCACGGGGAAGACGCTCGTGAGCCAGCTTCTGCTGCAGCATTTCGAGGAGCCGAAACATCGCGTGGTGCTCGTGCTCGTCACGCCCGGCCTCAGCAAGACCGGGCTGCTCAAGGAGATTCTCTCGGAGCTGAATCTCGCCCTGCCGGTGGGCATCGCGCGGGTCCAGGATCTCGTGCGCCAGCTCTCGAACTACATCATCGAACTGCACGAGCAGCACGGCCAGAGGCTCGTCATCATCGTCGATGAATGCCATCTGCTCTCCTCGGACTGCCTGCACGTCATCCGGACGATCAGCAACATCGAGACGCCGCAGGAGAAACTCACCACCTGCCTGCTCTTCGGCGAGTCGCGCCTCGCGCATCGTCTCGAGCACGCCAGTTACGCGTCGCTCAGCAACCGCATCTACCTGCGCAGCGAACTCAGCCCGCTGAGCCCGGAGGAGGTCGCGCAGTACGTCAAATTCCGCCTGATGACCGCGGGCCGGCTGAACGAGCTTTTCACCGACGCCGCGCTGAAGGCGATCCACGAGCATGCGGGCGGCATATGCCGGAGCGTGAACAAGCTCGCCATGCTCAGCCTCATCGAGGGAGCCGACCGGCATAGCGCCATCATCGACGAGACGATGGTCCTCGCCGCCACCAGGCGCATGTGATGGCCGGTCATCCTCATCGCCCGGCTTCCCCGGGCAAATCCAAGACCGACCTGCGCCGCGGCCATCTCACGCCGGGACATCACGCCGCGGCGAAACCCGTGACCCACGCCGCGCCCAAGGCGACCAGCCACGCCGAGCAGTCGCTTCTCTTCGATCTCTCGCAGGAGGCGCCACGCCACACGCCTCACCCAAAGCCAAAGCACTGAGCCCCGGCGGCGCTCACCCGCGCCCGCGGCGGGTCAGATGTGGATCGCGTGTCCGAAGGCCTGGTGATTCGCCTCGTGGATCGCTTCGCTCAGCGTCGGGTGCGCGTGAATCGTCGCAGCGATCTCGTCGTGCGTGGCCTCGGCGGTCATCGCGAGGCCGATCTCGGCGATGAGTTCGGTCGCCTCGGAGCCGATGATGTGCGCGCCGAGGATTTCGCCATGCGGCTCGCCGATGATCAGTTTTACAAAGCCCTCCGCCTCGCCGACTGCGAGCGCCTTGCCGCTGGCCTGGAATGGGAACTTGCCGACCTTGAACTTGAGCCCCTTCTCCTTCGCCGCGCGCTCGGTGAGGCCGATGCTCGCGACCTGCGGCTGGCAGTAGGTGCAGCCCGGGAAAACCGTGACCTTCTTCGGCTTCGTGCCCGGGACGAAGATGCCCTCGATGGCCTGCACGGCCTCGTACATCGCGACGTGCGCAAGCCACGGCGGCCCGATGATGTCGCCCGCGGCAAACACGCCGGGAACGCTCGTTTCATACCGGTCGTTGGTCTTGATGTAACCGCGATCGGTGAGTTCGAGCTTCAATCCGCCGGGCAGTAACGGCGCGACGCCGATCGCCACGAGGCACACCTCCGCCTCGATCACCTGCTCCTTGCCGTCCGCGCCTGCCACCGTGATCTTCACGCCCTTGTCGCTGGCCTCGGTCTTCGTCGTTTTGGTGTTCGTGAGGAGCTTGATCCCCGGCTTCGTGAGCGACTTCTCCAACGCGACGGAGATCTCCGTGTCCTCGACCGGCAGGATGTTCGGCAGCATCTCGACGACCGTCACGCTCGTGCCGAATGCGGCGTAAAAGTACGCGAACTCGATGCCGATGGCGCCCGCGCCGATGATGATCATGCTCTTCGGCTGCGCCGGCAGATTCATCGCGTCGCGGCTGCCGATGACGCTCTTCCCGTTGAAAGTGAGCCCTGGCATCGGGCGCGTGACACAGCCGGTCGCGACGAGAATTTTCGCCGCCGTGTGCGACTCGCTCGTGCCGTCCGTTTTCTTCACCGACACGCCGCCCTTTTCCACCGCCGCCTCGCCGCGGATGTAGTCGATCTTGTTTTTCTTGAACAAAAACTCGATCCCGCCCGCGAGCTTGTCCGCGACGCCGCGCGAACGGCCGATCACCTTGCCCCAGTCGAAGCCGATCCCGTCCGTGCCCGTGAAGCCGAGCGCCGCGCCCTTGTGCTTCATGATGTGAAAAAGCTCTGCGTTGCGCAGCAGCGCCTTCGTGGGGATGCAACCCCAGTTCAGGCAAGTGCCGCCGGCGCGCTCCTTCTCCACGCATGCCACTTTCTTTCCGAGTTGAGCCGCGCGAATCGCGCCGACGTATCCCGCAGGTCCGCCGCCGATGACGATGAGGTCGTAGTTTGCCATAGAAATAGGGCCGCGAACATGCGGGCGATGGCGCTCATGCGTCAAACGGCTTTTTGCCCGCGCTCCGGCGAATACGACCGGAAAGCCCGCCGCATTGGCGGGGAACGACGCAGGAATGTTTCAGAATCGTCACGGGGTAGTCACGAGGTTGAAACATCACCGGGCGAAATTTGAGCATGCGCTTTCCACAGGTGTTCCAAATTTTCCATCGCAATCCCGACATGCCGAAGCCCCCGATTGGGATCGGGGATCTGGTCTGGACGCAGTTCTTCCGGAACGACGCCCACCTCCGCCGCCGGGTGACCGCGATCCGCCCGGCCCCCGGCAGGTGCAACTCCGGATGGTGGGTGGAGACAGTGGACGACAACGGCAGCGCCCTCTCGTGCGACTCGAGCTGGTTCGTCGCCCCGCTGGGTGGGCGCGTGCAGGCGGTCAACGCCAACTAGCACGCCACCTGGCTGCGACCGGAAAAACTCACGTCACCCACGCCGCCCGCCCCAGAACACGAGGCTCGTGCCGGCGATATGCCGAAGTCCGAGGTGCTCCCGCCGTTCAAGTTCCTCGAGCGCCCTCGTCACGCCTTCCCAGACGCCGTAGTCGTGCCACACGATGACTCCTCCCGGTTTCACCAGCTTCATCGCCGCGCGGGTGTCGGACATCGCGTACTCGTACGCATGCGAGCCATCCACGAAGACCATCGAGCAAGAGGCCTCGTAGGGCGTGTAATCGAATGTCGCCGAGTCGCCCAGCAGTTGGTGAATTTTCGCGACCGCCGCCGGGTTGATGCTGGCGTAGGCCCGGTAGCGGGCACCCGATTGCGGCTTGTCCACCATCTGGCGCTCGCCCTCTGCCAGCGCAAACGCAGTGGCCTGTTCGGGGGGACGGTCCAACGTGTGCACCCGGCATCCCGCCGGCGAATTGAGCGCGAAATTCAGCGCCGTGCGTCCGTCGAAGGTTCCAATCTCAAATAGGTTCGCCCCTTCGCCGCAACCGGCGGCCAGCGCGCCGAGGATCGCCAGTTCGCTGATGCGCACATTCCCGTTCGCCTTGCCGGCCTCCCACACGCGTGGCGTTCCCAATCCCGGAAGGTCGGTCCACGGGATTTGCGGGAGGCTCGTGGCCTGGAGGAAACCACCGCTCTTGCCCCGGATGCGCCGCGTCATCTCCCGCAACCGGCGCGAGAGGCGGGACAGCGGCAGGTAGATGCGCGTGGCGTAGCAACCGTAGCAGAGTTCCTTCATGAATGTCGTTCGCCCGGCGATTCAATCGTCCGCGAGTCCGTCGCGCGACGCTAAAAGCGAAGGAAAACGGTCCCCTTGCGAAACGGGACCGCCTCCATACAATCCGCGCTCCCATGAGCACCACTGTTGAATCCGAGAAGCACGAGTTTCAGGCCGAGATCGCGCAACTCCTCGATCTCGTCGTCCACTCGCTTTACACGGACAAGGAGATCTTCGTCCGCGAGCTGATTTCCAATGCCGCGGATGCCTCCGAGAAGCTGCGATTCCTGAAGACCAGCGGGACCGAGATCACC
>JBEBGK010000421.1:0-4253 GCA_040081515.1 Chthoniobacteraceae bacterium | reverse complement strand
CGCCCGACGCGCGGCGGCAGGGACCAAAAGAAACTTGGCAAAACGGGGAGGGCGGCGATGCTCGACTGCAACCAGCGAGCGCATGAATTTTTTCGCGACCGAACCTTCCGCGCGGAACGATACCTTCCGGACGGGCGGTGACTTTTCCACCCGTCGCGGACCGGCGCAACCGCCCCGCTTCGCCATCGCGCCGCCCTGCCAATTCGCGTCCGGACCGTCCCCATTCCGAGTGGCGCACCGGCAAACGGTCCGCGGCAACGCCCGCTTTCCCGGGATCGGAAATCCAGACCGGAGGAGCGCCGGATAGTGGAGTCCATGCCCCCCGACAGCCAGGAAAACGGGACTTCCGCCGCAGTCGGGCGCGCTGCGGCCCGCGCGGAATTCGCGGCCGGCAAGCCGCGACTCGCGCTGGCCGTCTGCGGCTTCCTCCTGCTGGCGGTCATCGCCGTCTTTTCCCAGACGGCCTGGCATGGCTTCGTCAATTACGACGACGCCGATTACGTTTTTGAGAACTGGCACGTCAAGCAGGGCCTGCGCTGGGAGGGAGCATCGTGGGCGATGACCGCGTCTAAAACCGGTGATGACATAGACCACCGAGACACGATGGACACAGAGAAGGAACGACTTGTCGGCAGAATGGGCAGGGCAACTCATTCACCCGGTGGGTGAGCAATTCTCGCATTCCAAGATCCGCGCAACCTCCTGCATCTCTGTGTGCATCGTGCCTCTGCGGTCAAATCCCATCCCCGTTTGCAGGATTATCGCAAGGCGTTGAAAATCAAACCCGACTACGTCGATGCCCACAACAATCTGGGGGCTGCCCTGGCCGGGCGGGACAGATCGACGAGGCGATTGCCTGCTTTCGCGAGGCGATGAGAATCAGTCCCGACCATGCAGCGACTCACTTCAACCTTGGGATCGCATTGGCCCGCCGGGGAAATTCCAGCGAGGCGCTCGATCATTACCGGAAAGCGCTCGCGCTCGCGACAGCGCGCGACGACCGGGTGCTTGCCGAGGCGATTCGAGGACGGATCCGGTCCCACGGTGCTGGCAAAGCACCATGAACCTAGCCTCGTGAATGGAAACTCGCGCGAAGGCGCGAAGGCGTAAAGAACGGATGGGCTGGAGCGAAGCTCGAGGCACCGGCGTGGCGCGGGCGACCACGCCCGCGGCGGTCTGTTCCGGCGACCCGTCGAAACATTGGGGCGAGTCGCCCCATGAGACTTGGCAGGCGGGTCGCCCGCCCCACTTCCCGAACGGAAGCGGTCGCCAATCTTTCCGCCTGAGCCTGACAACGGGAATGGAGTGACCACGAAAGACACGACGGAACACGAAAGGAAGAAGTTCCAAATCTGCCGCGCTTCATCCGTCCGGTGGGCCAAGCGATCTTCCCATCTGCTTCTTCTTTGGTGTCTTTGGTTTGTTTCGTGGATCTCATCGCCGGATTTTGCCTAAACTCGTGAATGGAAACTCGCGCAAAGACGCGAAGGCGCAAAGGAGTGCAGTTTGAGGAAATGGCGTTCCTCACCCAAAAGGGAAACGCGGTTGTGTCTCCATCGCTTTGCGTCTCCGCGCCTTTGCGCGAGAACACCTGCTTCCATCACCGTTTTTCAGGAGCCACTCGCTCGGGCGGACTGGCGCGCAGGCGGGCACGTGCCCGCAGCGAAGGAACGGGCCGACAGGTTGTCGGCCCCACATTGCCTGCCCTGCCCCACGGGTGAATGCCGGTCATCCGGGGGAGGGATCAGCCCGCCTCCTGACGTCGTCGGCTACGCATTTTGAATGTGGAGCCGACGATTCGTCGGCTTGGTGGGATGGGCGCAGGTGGCGGGATGGCGCGGAGCGGGATGCGCTTAGCGTCCGCAGGCGCGTCCCCGCAGCGAAGAAACGGGCCGACAGGTTGTCGGCCCCACATTGCCCACCCTGCCCCACGGGTGTGTGCCGGTCATCCGGAAGAGGGATCAGCCCGCCTCCTGACGTCGTCGGCTGCTTTCGGCTACGGTCGGCTACGGATTCCTTACGGGCTGACGATCTTCGAGTTGCCCGTGAGCTTGATCTCGTCGGCGATGACCTGGCCCTTGACCACGGCGTTGCCGCTGCCCTGGAACTCCCCGTTCGCGGCCATCAACACGCCGTTGAGCGAGGTGTTGCCGGACATCGTCGCCTTCTTCCCCTTGAAGTTGAAGATGACGTCCAGCGGATCCACGTTCATGCCCAGCACGATCTTGCTGTTGCCGCTCAGCGAGAACTTCGTGTCCACGTTGAACACAAACTGCCTGCCCGTGCTCCCGGCGATTGTCAGGATCGAGTTGCCGCTCAACGACAGTTCGTTGAGGTTCAGGACGTTCAACGCCAACCCGCCCGACAACGTCAGGTTGCTGCTCGTCTTGATCGTACTCGGTGCCGGGCTGAAGCCCGCGTTCGACAACCCGCAATAATACAGGGCTTGGGACTTGGCGGCATTGGCCTGGCTGAGCATCGAACTGTCCGTCGCCCAGTTGCTCACGTATCCGCCCTGCACCATCGCAGGGGCGGTCACCTGGCCACTGGCCGTCGTGTGAAAGGACAGGTTCCCAGTGACCATCGCGTTGCCGCTCAGCATGAACGTCCGCAGCGCCCCGGTGCCGACGTTGTGACTGTTGCTGTCGTCGTCATCGTCGTCGCTGTCATACGCGGCATTCGCCACCGCGACGTTGCCCACCACCATCGAGGTGCCCGACATCTGGAAGCTGTCCTTCTTCCCGCTCATGGCGAAGGCGCGCCAGTTGGAGGTGACGCCGGTGGCGAGGGCACCATCGGCTTGCATGCCGCTGGCGAGCAGGGCGCACATCGGAATGAGCATTTCGCGGCGCATGAGCAGGGCGGGGAGCATTTTGATTTTCATAGGAGTCGTGGGGTTGATTCGTTTGGATTCTGTTGGATTCGGTCAGTGTGGTTCTGCCGGGTTATGCGTTTTCCGTGGTTGCCGCGGACTTGCGGGGAAAGAACCGGCGTCGTTCGCGGTAGCCGATGAGCGCGCACAGGGCGAGCGCGCCAATCATCGCCGTCTCGGCAGGCTCCGGAATTGGCGCCGCGACGACCTCGAAGGTGGAACCGAACTGGACGGTGGCGAAACCAGATCCATACCCGTTGAAGCTAATGGAGCTCCCAAACGCGGTTTGGAAGGCAGCAGCCGCAGTGGAGTCGCCATTGAAGACCAAGCGGTCGTTCACGCCATCGACACCGCCGGCGACGAGGCCTTCCCAGTTGAGGATGGTGAGGCTGCCGCTTGTGAATGTGCCGGTGCCGAACTTGAACGAGTCAAAGCCGCTGGTTCCAAGCGTGCCGAAGTCCAGCGTCGAGACCCCGCTGAGGGTCAGGTTGCCGAGGGTCTCGATCTGGTTCACCGCATTGTTGAAGCCGATCCCGCCGCCGGCCATGCTCACGGTCGCAGCGTTGTTGATCTGCTCACCGCCCGATCCGGAGAGCAGCATCGTGCCGCCCGTAAGGTTCAGATTGGTGGTTGCGGTCAGATTGCCGGTGAGATTGAGGTCACCGCCGGCGACATTCGTCTTGCCGGTGTAGGAGTTGGCAGGACCCGCAACAATCAGGGCGCCTGCGCCTTGCTTGGTGATGGAATTGCCGAGCGCGTAGCCCGCGCTGATGTTGCCGACAATGTGCAACTGGGAGCCAGGTGCCGTATTCACGACCAGACCATTCGCCGCACCCGTGTTGCCGCTGGCGATGACCACGGGGTTCGAGATGGTGTGCGTCCCGGAGTTCACCGTGATGGTCGGATCCGTGTAGGTCAACGTCCTCGAACTGCTGATGCCATCCGTCGCGAAGCCGCTCGTGCTCGCGTTCTCCAGGCGGATCGCAGAGCCGTTGAGGTTGTAGCCACCGGAGCCAGAGTCCGCAAGAACGATACCACCGATGGTCTGCGGCTGATTGACGTTGACGATACCGCCGGCGTAGTTGGTCACCGTGTTGTCGAACGTCGCGATGTGTCCCACGGAACTCGGCTGGCCGCTGCCCCAGTTCATCGTGCCCGCCGCCGGACCGACGTTAGTCGTCCAGTTCTGGTCGGCGGAGCCGTTCGTCCAGACACCGTTGCCCTGCTGCAGACCGTTGATGCTGCCGATATACAGCTTGATGTACTTATTCGTGGATTCCGCCTGCCACTGGAAACCCGCGGGCAGCCCCGGCAACCCGGTGAAGTCCGCAATCGTCATGTTGGTGAATCCGGTCAGCGAACCCTCTTGAATCTCGTAGAG
>JBEBGK010000420.1:0-4255 GCA_040081515.1 Chthoniobacteraceae bacterium | reverse complement strand
TCTCGCGGGCCGCAGCGAGCAGGAGGTCATGACGTTCATGACCATCCCGTCCACGATCTCGGGCGGGGCCTCGATTTTCCAGGTGCGCATCGGCTCCGGTGAAGTGCTCAGCGCCGGCGACGAGGCGGACGTGCTGCTCTGCTTTTACGACCACAGCTACGCGAACCACATCAGCTCGCTGAAGCGTGGCGGCATCGTGCTCTACGATTCGGATCACGTGAAGCCGAACGAGGAATTGCTGGGCACCTATCGCCATGTCGGCGTCGCCATTTCGAGCCTCACGGTCGAGGCCATCGGAGGCACCGGGCGCGACAAGGGGAAGAATATCTACGCGCTCGGGCTCATCGCGCGGATGTTCGACCTGAATGTGCCGAAGCTCACGAAGCTCATCGAGGAACGCTTCGGCGGAAAGGATCCCTCGGTCGTGAAAAATGCGCTCGACTGCTTCAACGGAGGCTACGGCCACCAGATCCAGGGTCTGATCGAGTCCTTCCAATTCGAGCACGCCGAGCATTCCGGCCCGCCGCAGGTGGTGATGAGCGGCAACGAGGCACTGGCCTACGGCATCATCGCTGCGGGAGTCCGGTTCGGCGCCGGCTACCCGATTACGCCGTGGAGTGAAATCATGGAACTGCTCCGGCGCGAGTTGCCGAAGTACGGTGGCACATTCATCCAGACGGAGGATGAAATCGCGGCGATCTCGATGGCGCTGGGCGCAAGCTACGGCGGTCGCGTCGCGGTGACGGGCTCGAGCGGGCCCGGCATTTCGCTGAAGACCGAGGCGCTCGGATGGGCCGTGATGGCGGAGATGCCCGTCGTGATCATCGACGTGCAGCGCGGCGGCCCCAGCACGGGAATGCCGACGAATCAGGAGCAGAGCGATCTGAACATCGCCGTCTTCGGCGGCCACGGCGACAGCCCTCGCGTCGTGCTCGCACCATCGAGCGTGGAGGATTGCTTCTACACCGCGATCGAGGCGGTGAACATCGCGCGCAAATTCAGCACGCCCGTCATCATCCTCAGCGACCAGGCCATCGCCACGCGCATCGAGGCGTTCCCATGCCCTGACTTGCAGAACATCTGCCAGGACATCTCGCCGGACTTCACGCCCGTCGCGGATCACAAGCCTTACGACCTCACGGCTGCCGACGGGATCACCCGCCACATCGCGCCCGGCACCCGCGTCGCGAGCGGCAAATATCCCGTGGCCACCGGCCTCGAGCACGACGAACTCGGCCACCCGACCGGCTCCGGCAAACTGCACACGCAGATGAACGCGAAGCGCCGCAACAAGCTCCGCAAGCTCGCCGCGGAACTCCCCGTGCCGAAGATCTACGGTGCAACCGAAGGTCACGTGCTGCTTGTCGGCTGGGGCTCCAGCAAAGGCCCGATCGAGGAAGCCGTGAAGCTTGCCCGTTCGCAGGGTGAGGCGGTCTCCGGCCTGCACATCAAGTACCTCAACCCGCTCCCGAATGATCTCGAGAAACTCTTCAGCGGCTTCACGCACGTCGTGGTCTGCGAAATCAACGACGAGGGCCTCTACGGCCACGGGCAACTCGCCAGTCTGCTGCGCTCGCGGTATTGCGATCCACGAATCAAGAGCGTGACGAAGACCGACGGCCTTCCGTGGAAGGTGAAGGATCTCCTGAACCGCGCCCTCACTCTCACGAAGTAAACTCACACTTTTTCCCGACATGAGCACCATCGCCATCCCGAACGAAACACTCCCCCGCACCGGCGTCGCCGCCGCGCTTCCCGCACCCGCTCCGCTCGCCGACTCGGACCGCAAGCCGCTGACGAAGAAGGAAACCGCCGCCGACCATCCCACGTGGTGCCCGGGCTGCGGCGACTTCAGCGTCCTCGCGCTCTACTACAAGCTCATCGAGAAGCGGAAGATGGAGCACGAGAAAATCACGACCGTCGCCGGCATCGGGTGCTCGTCGCGTTTCCCGTATTTCGTGCAGGCGCACGGCGCGCATTTCATCCACGGCCGCGCGCTGCCGTTCGCCAGTGGCATTTCGCTCTCACGTCCGGATCTCCACGTGTTCGTCTTCGGTGGCGACGGCGACGCATTTTCCATCGGCGGCAATCATTTCACGCACACCGCCCGCAAGAACGTCAAGATGACCTACGTGGTCATGGACAATTTCGTCTATGGTCTCACAAAGAAGCAGACCTCGCCCACCTCGCCGCTTGGATTCAAGTCGAAGACCGACGTCTGGGGCAGCGCCGACCGGCCCATCAACCCGATGAAGCAGGCCATCAGCGCCGGCGCCACCTTCGTCGCGCGCGCCACCGCCACCAACCTGCCGCATCTGCTGAAGCTCATGGAGTCGGCGATGGACCACGACGGCTTCTCCTTCATCGAGTGCCTCAGCGAATGCATCGAGTTTTACCCGGGCGCGTTCGACGCCGCCATTCCGCGCAAGGGCGGCACCTTCCCCGAGATTCCCGCGGAGCACGATGTGACCGATGAGTACGCCGCCTACAAACTCTGCGACGCCCCGTGGCCGGGGATGTTCGGCACGTTCTACAAGGTGAATCGCCCGACGAAGAATGCGAACGAGGCGAAGATCATCAGCGACAGCCGCGCGAAACTCGCCGGCGTCGCCGACTGGCAGATCCTGCAGAAGAACTTCGACCGGATGAAGTGAGGCCGGGTGCGATAAGCCCGGCTGTGCGCTCGCTCCGACGAAGAATCGCTGCGCCACATTCCACATCCCTTGCGCCCATGTTGATTCGCCCGCTCCTCCTCATCGCCATCCTCGCAACGGTCTCCAAAGCGGACGACTGGCCACAATGGCGCGGCCCGCGCAATGACGGACGCAGCGCCGAGACGGCCTTCCCGACAACGTGGACCAAGTCGGACAACGTGGCCTGGCGCACCGAACTTCCCGGCGGCGGCCACGCCTCGCCCATCGTCTTCGGAGGAAGACTTTTCACCGTGGCCGCCGTGCCCGAAACACAGGAGCGACTCCTCCTTTGCCTCGATCGCGTCACCGGCAAGATTCTCTGGAAGCAGACCGTGGTGAAGGCTCCGGCCGAGCGCATTCACCGCGAGAACAGTCACGCCTCCTCCACGCCCGCATGCGATGGCGAACGCGTGTTCTGCACGTTCCTCGATGGAAAAGAGGTTGTCGTCGCAGCCTACGACCTGGAGGGGAAGCAACTCTGGCTCAAGCGCCCCGGAATCTTCTCCAGCGTCCACGGTTTCTGCAGCACGCCGATTCCGCACAAGGACAAGATCATCGTGAATTGCGACCACGACGGCGACGGGTACATCGTCGCACTCGCGCGTATCGACGGACGGCAGCTCTGGCGAATCGAGCGTCCGAACAAGACCCGCAGCTATTGCACACCGATCGTCCGTGAAGCCGCCGGACGCATGCAGATGGCCCTCAGCGGCTCCAAGTGCATCGCGAGCTACGATCCCGATACCGGCAAAGAACTCTGGATCGTGGATGGCCCCACCGACCAGTTCGTCGCCTCGCCCGTTTACAGCGAGGCGACCGGTCTTTTCTACATCACCGGCGGCTTTCCCGATCACCACATCATGGCCATCCGGCCCGACGGCACCGGCAACGTGACCGACACGCACGTCGTCTGGCACCATCACAACGCCGCCGGCGTCTCGTACGTCCCCTCGCCCATCATTGAAGGCAACTGGTTCCTGCTCACCGACGATCGCGGATTCGCGCACGCATTCGACGCAAAGACCGGCGACATCGTGTGGAACGAACGCTTCGGCCGGAGCCATGCCAGCATCGTGAGCGCCGCCGGGCTCCTCTACTTCATGAACGACGCCGGCGTCTGCCGTGTCGTGAAACCCGCGGAAAAGTTCGCCATCGTCGCGACCAACGATCTCGGCGAACCCGCCTACGCCTCCCCCGCCCTCAGCAACGGCCAGATCTTCCTGCGCACCGACAAGGCCCTCTACTGCATCGGCCAGGCGCGGCAGGCGCGACGCTAGGAACCCTCGCGGTAGATCCTCGCGAGCTTTGAGAGGATCGCCTCCAGTTCGCGGTAGTACTCGTCCTCCTTTATCCCGCCCTTGCGCTCCCGCAACGCGGCGAGTTCCCGCTCCAGCGCGTCCCGGCCCGCGCGTTGCTGCTGCGAGAGTGCGCGTTCCGCGCTGCTGCGGACGAGGTGAATCTGCCTCGCACGAATGCCATCCGGCACCGCGCTGTCCTTCGACTTCTTCACCGCACGCACGCCTTGAAACCAATCCGGCGGCGTGCCCAACCCGTCGCCATTG
>JBEBGK010000419.1:0-4256 GCA_040081515.1 Chthoniobacteraceae bacterium | reverse complement strand
GCGTTTTTCGACAGCCGCACGGCGGGCGACATCATGCAGCGCATCGGCGATCACCGCCGGGTGAAGTCGTTCCTCATGTCGTCGTCGCTCGACGTGCTCTTCTCGGTGCTCACGTTCGTCGTCTTCGGGGGCGTCCTCGCGCTCTACAGCTGGCAGATCCTCTCGGTGTTCCTCGTGCTCTCCGCGGCGTCAGTCGGGTGGCTCGTCCTTTTTCTGAAGAAACGGCGCATGCTCGATTTCCAGCGCTTCACGCTCGAGGCGAAGGAACGCGACACGCTCTTCGAGATCGTGAACGGGATGCCCGAGATCAAGATCCAGGGAATCCAGCGCGACAAGCGCTGGGACTGGGAGCAGCTCGCGGTGCGCACCTACAAGCTCGAGGCGCGCAGCCTCGCGCTGCGGCAGGTGCAGCGCGCCGGCGTCTTTTTCGCGTCGAACATCCGGAACATCCTCATCTCCTTCCTCGCCGCGCGCGCGGTCCTGCAGGGCCAGATGACCTTCGGCATGATGCTCGCCGCGCAATACATCGTCGGGCAGCTCAACTCGCCGATCAACCGCGTGATCGAGTTCCTCTACAGCGCGCAGGACGCCCGGATCAGCCTCGAACGGATGCAGGAGATCTACGAGCACAAGGATGAGGACGAGGAGGAACTCTCGCAGGGCGAGGTCCCCTTCCCCGATTCGCGCACGCTGACGATCTCCGGGCTGAGCTTCCGCTACCCCGGCGCGGGGCAGACCGATGTGCTGCGCGACGTGAACCTTGTGATCCCGGAGGGAAAGGTGACTGCCATCGTCGGTGCGAGCGGCAGCGGAAAGACGACGCTGCTCAAGCTGCTCCTCGGCCTCTACCGCCCGACGGTCGGGGACATCCGGCTCGACTCGGTGCCGCTGAGTGCGCTCGACGGCCAAGCATGGCGATCGCGCTGCGGCGTCGTGATGCAGGATGGGTTCATCTTTTCCGGCACCATCGCGCGCAACGTGGCGCCCGGCAGCCAGACGATCGATCCGCTGCGGATGGCCGCGGCGATCCATCTCGCAAACCTCGGCGATTTCCTCCGCAAACAGCCGAACGGCACCGACACGGTCGTCGGCGCCGAGGGCCAGGGCCTTTCCGGCGGCGAGAAACAGCGCCTGCTGCTCGCCCGCGCGATCTACCGGAATCCCGAGTTCCTTTTTCTCGACGAGGCGACGAGCGCGCTCGACACGAGGAACGAGAGCGCCGTGCTCGGCGCGATCCGCGACTTCGCGCGCGGCCGGACGGTGGTCGTCATCGCGCACCGGCTCAGCACCGTGCGCGATGCGGACCAGATCGTGGTGCTCGACCAGGGACGCATCGTCGAGACCGGGCGGCACAGCGATCTCGTGGAGACCGGCGGCGTCTATTACCGGCTGGTGCGCAACCAGCTCGAACTCGAGGTATCTTCCAGCCATGCCGAATGACCGCAGGGACAAGGAGGACGCGCTCGAGGTGATCCCGCCGCCGCGCACGCCAGCGCCGATGAGCGCCGAGGTCCGCGAATTCATGGGGCGCCCGCCGCACTGGCTGCTCCAGTCCGGCACCACCGTGCTCGCCGCGGTGCTCACCCTGCTGCTCATCCTCTCCATCGTGATCCGCTATCCGGACACCATCACCGCGAGGCTGAGCCTCACCGGGACGCAGCCGGTCGTCGAGGTGATGGCGCGGCAGAGCGGGCATCTCGAAAGCCTCGGAGTGCAGGAGCGGCAGAAGGTCCGCAAGGGCGACATCCTCGCGGTGATCCAGAGTCCCTCGCAACCCGCGACCGTGCTAGCCCTCGGCAAGAAGCTCGCCCGGCTCGCCCCGGTCATCGCCGGCGAATCCGCCACGCCCGATCTCATCTTCAAGCCGGAGCAGGGGCTCGGCCGGCTGCAGGACAGCTACGCGGATTTCCTGAGCGCCTACACGCAGCTCCTCAGCGTCGCGGCGGACGACTATTCGCAGAAGGCCGGCGTGCTGCTCCGCCAGCAGCTCGATGGAAAGACCGGGCAGATTGCCTCGATGCGGCAGCAGCTCGCGACAAGCCGCAGGGAACTGGAGCTGGCCCGCGCAAAATATGACCGGATGAAGGTCCTCCATAGCCGCGAGTCGATCAGCACCGCGCAACTCCAGGAGCAGGAGATGGCCATGCTCGCGCAGACCCGGAGCGATGCCGCCGCACAGAAGAATCTCA
Source organism: Chthoniobacteraceae bacterium (assembly GCA_040081515.1). Classification (GTDB taxonomy): domain Bacteria; phylum Verrucomicrobiota; class Verrucomicrobiia; order Chthoniobacterales; family Chthoniobacteraceae; genus SXWH01. The sequence continues at coordinate 2,067 of JBEBGK010000419.1, read as the reverse complement.
CCGACGCGGAGATCGAGGCCGCGCGCATGGAAAAGGAACTCCGCGACCTCGAGCACGATCGCACCGAGGCGCTGCGGCTCGCCCGCGAGCGCGTCCGCGTGAGCCTGAACAAGCTTCGCGGGGAGATCGATGTGTGGGAGGCCGACTTCGTCCTCCGAGCCCCGGCCGACGGCATCGTCGCGTTCTACGATTTCTGGAGCGACCAGCAGTTTGTCACCGCGGGGCGTCAGGTTTTCCTGATCGTGCCGGAGACGACGCGGCTCGTCGGCCGCATGTCCGTGAACAGCGGCGGCGCCGGGAAGATCCGGCCGCGGCAGCCTGTGCGGATCCGCTTCGACGATTATCCCTACAAGGAGTTCGGCATCGTGTCCGGCCGCGTGCAGTCGGTCTCCATCGTCGCCCGGGAGGGCGCGAACCTCGTGCTGGTGGACATCCCGTATCCGCTCACGACGAGCTTCAACAAGCGGCTGCAATTTAAACAGGACATGACGGGCGAGGCCAGCATCGTGACCGAGGACATCCGGCTCATCGGCCGCGTGCTGAACGAAATCCGCCGCGCCTTCGTGAACAACACCCGGGACTGATTTCCATTGGAACGCGTCGCGCTCAAGATCCAGCGCCGCCGGTACAGCCGGGCGGCTGTTTACGAGGTGTCCATCCACCATCTCCTGCGCCGCGAGACCGGCGGATGCCCCGGCGTCGTCGCGCTCCGCGAGGCATTCATCCACGAGGGCCACATCTGCATGGCGTTTGAAAAACACGGCATGAGCCTCGAGGACGCGCTCGGGCGCGGACCGCTCACCGCAAAAAAAACGCGGGGCGTGACACGGCAGATCCTCCAGCCTCTCGATGCCATGCACCGGTGCGGCTACGCGCACACGGACGTCAAACCGGACAACATCCTCTACGACACGCGTACCGGCCGCGCGGTTCTCGCGGATCTCGGGAGCGCGGACAAGGATCTCGGGCAGGGATCGTCATTCGGCACGCGCGAATACACGCCGCCCGAGGTGATCCTCGGTTCCCCGCTCGGCACCGCCGTCGATCTGTGGGCCCTGGGATGCACGGTCTGCGAGATGCTCACGGGGCGTCTCCTCTTCAGTCCGCGCCGCGCCGCCGCGAAGAAATACCGCGAGTTCAGCAAAGATGAGGACGCGGTCGAAATCCCGCTCGGCGAAGCTGCAAAGGCCGATCTCGCCGCCGAGGAGGCCGAGCAGTTCCCGCGCGGCGCGATCGTGGCCGGGAAATACAGGCTCGAGAAAGTGCTCGGGCAGGGCGGCTTCGGCACCGTCTGGAGGGCCGCGAAACTGAGCGACGCGCCGGTGGACGGCAGATACGCCACGCTCTGGGAATACGCGCAGGGCGTGCAACGAAACTCCCCCACCGCGGCCGGTGCGGCCGGCGCGGACGACCGCGATCGCGAGTGGCGCAAGGCGCGCGGTGCCGATGACCTGCTCGATCTCGCGCTGAACTACGAGCACGTGCTCGCGATCCTCCGCCTTTGCGGATCGCCGCCGGACGACATGATCCGGAACGCGCGCTTCCGGGCCTCTTATTTTGAAGCGGATGGCGCCGTGCGCTTCCGCCCGAAACTTCGCCGGATCGCACTACGCACGCTGCTCGGGCGCGCCACGAACCTCGGGAAGGCGGAACTCGCGCTCGCAGCGGATTTCCTCGGCGGCCTCATCGCGGTGAACCCCGGCGCGCGGCTCACGGCCCGGGCCGCGCTGGATCACCCGTGGCTGAATCCCCGGCGCGGCGGATCGCGTCAGCGGGTGTCCTCGACCCAGCTTGCGAACTGGTAGCTGGTGGGAATGCCGGCTGCGACTGTGCTGAGATGCTCATCGTAATGGAAACCCCCGGCCCCGCTGATCGAAACGCTGTTGCCGATCGCGGCACCAACAAACGGCGCGCTGCCTGAGACGGAAATTGCGAACGCGGGCGCGTTCACCGCGCCGATGAACGGCGAGCTGCTCGTCACCGACATCGTGCGCGTCCCGCTCGTCGGCGTCACCCCGAGGATCTGGAGATTTTCCGCGCGCTCCGTCTGGTTGACGACGCCCCCGC
>JBEBGK010000418.1:0-4257 GCA_040081515.1 Chthoniobacteraceae bacterium | reverse complement strand
ACCTCGCCGCCGCCGAGCCCGCGCGCGTGAAGGAACTCGACCCGCTGATCGAAGGCTTCCTCGCCGACACCGGCGCGACGTATCCGCGGCCAAACCCCGCCTTCAAGCCGACCTCGCCGAAGCGCGCCAACGCGAACACCGGCGACCCGCTCGAGGGCTGGAAGGCGCGCCAGTGCGGGGCCGTCGTGAAGGACGGTGTGCTCACGATGAAGGCGACCGGCAAGCCCGGCACGGCATTCCTCGGACATGCGACGGGCAGGATGACCGTCCCCGCCACGGTGAAATTTCGCGCACGCAGCGCGGCAGGCGGCGTCGGAAAAGTCGAGTGGCTCCCGGAGTCCTCGGCGAATCCGGGGAATGTGAAATCCGTCGCATTCAGCCTGACTGCCGGTGACTGGCAGGAGCTCTCCGTCGAAATTCCGGGCACCGGCCCGCTCGGAACGCTGCGGCTCTATCTGCCTGCGGACGCGAAACCCGTGGAACTGGACTGGGTCGAACTCCGCGGCAAGGACGCGGGCGCACCGCAGCGCTGGGAATTCGGTTCAAAATAACATCGTCCACATCCGGCCCGCTCCCTTTCTTCCCGTATCCCACCACTTCCATGAATCCCCTTACGCGCATTCCTCTGCTCCTCCTCCCTTTGCTTTCCATCCTCGGCGGTGATCCGGTCTCCGCGGCGGAGAATAAGCCGAACATCCTCTTCATCATCTTCGATGACTGGAACGGCAGCACACACGCGGGCGCGTACGGCTGCACATGGATCAAGACGCCGAATTTCGATCGCGTCGCGCGCGAGGGCGTGCTTTTCAAAAACGCCTTCACGTCGAACCCGAAGTGCAGCCCGTGCCGCGCGAGCATCCTCACGGGGCGCAACACGTGGCAGCTCAACGAGGCGGTTTCGCACGGCGGCTATTTCCCGGCGGACTTCGAGGTGTATCCCGACCTGCTGGAGCTCGGCGGCTACACAGTCGGGCTCACGGGCAAGGGCTGGGGGCCGGGCGATTTCAAGACGCTCGCAAAGCGCACACGCAATCCCGCCGGGCCGTCGTTCGACGCACTGAAGCAGCAGCCGCCCGCCAGCGGCATCGGCAACCTCGATTACCCGGGGAATTTCGGCGAATTCCTCCAGCAGCGCGACAAGGCGAAGCCGTTCTGTTTCTGGATGGGCTTCCACGAGCCACACCGGCAATACGAATGGAATTCCGGCGTGCGCCTCGGCAAGAAACTCGAGGACGTCGTGGTGCCGAAATTTCTCCCTGACACCGAGATCGTCCGCCGCGATCTGCTCGACTACTCGGTCGAGGTGGAGTGGGGCGACGCGCAGATCGGCCGCGCACTGAAGCTGCTCGAAGACGCAGGCGAAATGGAGAACACGCTCGTCGTCGTCACGTCCGATCACGGGATGCCGTTTCCGTATGTGAAGGGGCAGATCCACGAGGACGCATTCCATCTCCCGCTCGCGATGCGCTGGGGCAAGGGCATCAAGCCCGGCCGCGTGGTCGAGGACTTCGTGAACATGCGCGACCTCGCGCCGACTTACCTCGAGCTCGCGGGCCTCAAGCCGTCGCCGCAGATGACCGGCAAGAGCCTCGTGAACATCCTGCGCTCGGAGAAATCCGGTTGGGTCGAGAATCGTGCCGTGATGCTCGCGGGAAAGGAGCGGCATGACATCGGGCGTCCGTTCGATCTCGGTTATCCAGTGCGCGCGATTCGCACGAAGGATTTCCTCTTCGTGCACAACTTCCACCCCGAGCGCTGGCCGGCGGGCAATCCCGAGACGGACTTCGGCAACTGCGACCCGAGCCCGACGAAGGAGGTCATCAAGCTCCTCGGCGGACATTTCTACGACCTCAGCTTCGGCAAGCGCCTGCCGGATGAACTTTACGACATCAAGCGTGACCCCGAGTGCGTGAACAACCTCGCGAACGATCTCGCATTTGCAGAGACGCTCGACGAGCTGCGCTACACGATGATGCGCCTGCTGAAGGAGGACGGCGACCCGCGCGCGCTCGGAAAGGGCGACGATTTCGAGTCGCTGAAGTACGTCGGCGGCCGCACAAAGGGCTACGAGACCTGGCTGAAGGCGAAGGAGGCCGGCGCGCTCGCGGAGCTGCAGAAGCAGCTCGACGAAAAGAAGGCCGCTCCTGGCGGAAAGAAGAAGAAACGCGAAGGCGCGGAAAACTGACATCTGCGGATTCCCACATCGGGACAGCACCGACGTCCGAGCGTTTGCGTTGCCAACGCCGCGAGCCCCCGCCACACACAGCGCACATGCGCGCGCCCCCGACTGCATCCGGTTCCACGAACCGCGTGATCCTCGCCAGCTTCATCGGCACGACGATCGAGTGGTATGATTTTTTCCTCTACGGCACCGCGGCCGCGCTCGTCTTCAACAGGCTCTTCTTCCCGACGATCGAGCCGCATGCCGGCACGATGGCGGCGTTCGCCACCTATGCGGTGGGTTTTTTTGCGCGGCCCTTCGGCGGGGTGATCTTCGGTCACTTCGGCGACAAAATCGGGCGCAAGTCCATGCTGGTGACGACGCTGATGATGATGGGCGTGGCGACCGCGCTCATCGGTGTGCTGCCGACCTACGATCAAGCCGGGCTGCTCGCGCCCGCGCTGCTGGTGTTGCTCCGGTTCGTGCAAGGCCTCGGGGTCGGCGGCGAATGGGGCGGCGCGGTGCTCATGGCCGTCGAGCACGGGCACGCGGGACGGCGCGGATTGCAGGCGAGCTGGGTGCAGGCCGGCGTGCCGGTCGGGCTGCTGCTGGCGACCGTCGCGTTCCATCTGTGCTCCTCGCTGCCCGAGCAGAGTTTTCTCTCGTGGGGCTGGCGCGTGCCCTTTCTGCTCGGCGCGCTGCTGATGGGCGTCGGCCTGTTCATCCGCCTTCACGTGCTGGAAAGCCCCGTCTTCACCGCGATGAAAGCCGCGCCGCAAAAGGCATCGCCGCCCATCATCGAAGTGCTGCGGCACAACGGGCGCAATGTGCTGCTCGCGATGGGCGCCCGCTTCGCGGAGAACGCCTTTTTCTACATCCTCACCGTGCTCGTGCTGAGCTACGGCACGCAACAGCTCCATCTTGCGAGCGACACGGTGCTCGACGGCGTGAAACTCGGCTGCCTGTTCCAGATCGTCGCGATCCCGTTCTTCGGCGCGCTCTCGGATCGCATCGGGCGCAGGCCGGTCTATCTCGGCGGCGCGCTTTTTCTCACGCTGTTCGCGTTCCCGTTCTTCTGGCTCGTGGATACGCGGAGCACCGGCGCGGTCTGGCTCGCGATCGTCATCGGCCTGGTCGGTCACTCCGCGATGTACGGTCCGCAGGCGGCGTTTTTCTCGGAGCTGTTCGGGACGCGGGTGCGCTACACCGGCGCGTCGCTCGGCTACCAGCTCGCCTCGCCGCTCGCGGGCGGGCTCGCGCCCTTCATCGCGTCCGCATTGTTGCAATGGTCCGGCGGCAAGCCGTGGCCGATCGCGGTCTATCTGATCGTGATGGGCGGCATCACGCTCGTCTCCGTTTGGCTCGCGGCGGAGACGCACCGCGAGGAACTCCCCCGGTGAATGCGGGAGCCGGGGGAACGGCTTGAACGGAATGGAGACTCTTGCGATTCCTGAACGCCCCGGCAGCACTCCTCCATTCACATGAACCCACCCCCGGTCACCATCCGCTCCCCGCAGCTCGATGCCGTCGAAGTCTCCTGGTTCGCGCCCTTGTGCGATGACGACTTCGAGTTTCTCGGCGTGAAGGACCCGCGCCTCAAGAGCACCTGGGAGCACGTCTCGAACATCGTCCGCACGGCGGACCGCGCGGGATTCCAGAACATCCTCTGCCCCTCGGGTTACGTCGCAGGACAGGACACGCTCACCTTTGCGGCGGCGATCGCGCCGCAGACGGAAGCCATCAGCCTGCTCGCGGCGGTGCGCTGCGGTGAAGTGTGGCCGCCGATGCTCGGCCGCACCATCGCCACGCTCGACCACATCCTGCGCGGCCGGCTCACGATCAACATCATCTCGTCGGAACTGCCGGGCGAGACGCTCGATTCCGCGCGCCGCTACCAGCGCTCGCGCGAAGTGATCCAGATTCTCCGGCAGGCGTGGACGCAGGATCGCATCCAGCACCGCGGCGAATTCTATCAGATCGATCTGCCGTCGTTTCCCGCGAAGCCGTATCAGCAGAACGGCGGGCCGCTGCTCTACTTCGGCGGCTACACGCCCGATGCGCTCGAACTCTGCGCGGAGCATTGCGACGTGTACCTC
>JBEBGK010000417.1:0-4271 GCA_040081515.1 Chthoniobacteraceae bacterium | reverse complement strand
GAAACTCGCCGACCGCGTGGGGGAACTCGCGCAGATGCAGGTGGCCATCCTTTCCTCCGTCCCGCCCGAGAGCGCGCTCTTCGCGCGGCTCAAGTCCGCACCGCCGCCGGTGGCGTCGATTCCGACGCTCCCGAAACCCAGCACCGCGGACCGCGCGAAAGTCATCGCCAGCTACGGTGCCGTCGGCGCGATGCAGGGAAGTCCGCAGCGCGGACACACGCTGTTCCTCCAGCAGTGCGCCATCTGCCATCCACTGAAAGGCGACGGCAAGGAAGTCGGCCCGGACCTCGGGATGGTCTCGGACAAGCCGCTCGACTGGCTCATCACCGCGCTCTTCGATCCGAACGCCGCCATCGAACCCCGCTATCAGGCCCAGTTGGTGAAATTGAAGACCGGAGGCGAATTGAGCGGTCTTGTCTCCGGCGAAACCGCGAACAACCTCACGCTTCGTCTCCCGGGCGGTTCGGAGTATCCCGTGCTTCGATCCGATCTCGCGGCGCAGAGTCCGCTGGGCCGGTCGCTGATGCCGGAAGGACTCGAGACCGTGCTCAAGCCGCAGGATGTCGCCGATCTGATTGCGTGGCTGCGCGCAAAGTGACCTGCCCCACCACTCCGGGGCCGATGGAGATCTCAGCCGCCGGCGACCATGCGCATCAACTCGACGCGATCCCCCGCGGCCACCGGAAGGCCGCTCCATTCATCGGGCTGCAGCGCGATGCCGTTGTGTTCGACGAGCACCATGCCCTTTGCGAAGCCAAGTTCCGCGACCAGATCGGCGACCGTCGACGCCGTGGTCTCGCGCGGAGCGCCATTGATCAGCACTCGCTTCACGAGGTGGTGATCGCCTGATCCCAGTCCTTCCACACCGCCTCGAAACCCCGGCTCCGCAACAACTCCGCAATCTCGCCGGCGCTGCGGGTGTCGGCGATTTCGAACTGCGCTGTCGCCGCCTGGTCGTGGTTGCAACCGTCGCGCGCGGGCACGGGTTCGATCTCCTGCCTGCGTCCGCGGATCGTGAGATGGAGATCCCCCTTTCCCTCTCCGGTGTAGCCGCCGGGCTCCGTGTGGCTGCCCGCGCTCATCATCGTGATGCCGAGCGGGAGCAACGAATCGCGGAGCGCCGCCGGTTCGCGCGTGCTGAGCACGATACCGACCTGCGGAAAGGCGATCCTCAGCGCGCAAACCAGTTGGACGAAATCCCGATCGGCCAGCACGTGCCGCGGCTTGAAATCACCCGCGCACGGGCGGAGGCGCGGCAGGCTCACGGTGAACTGCGCCTTCCAGCATTTGCGCAGCAGATAATCGAGATGCGCCGCGAGCGCCATCGCCTCCCGCCGCCATTCGCACAGGCCGAAGAGCGCACCGATCCCGATTCGACGGAAGCCCGCTTCATAACCGCGCTCGGGACAAGCCAGGCGCCAGTCGAAATCGCGCTTCGGCCCGGCGGTGTGGAGCGCTGCGTAGGTTTCCCGGTCATAGGTTTCCTGGTAAACCACCAGCGCCTCGGCGCCGGCCCGGACGAGGGGGACGTAGGCGTCCGCTTCCATCGGCGCGACCTCGAGCGCAATGGACGGAATTTCCGGGGCGAGCGCGCGGATGCACGACTCGAGATAGCCGTTCGAGATGAATTTCGGATGCTCGCCCGCGACGAGGAGAATATTGCGAAAGCCCTCGGCAGCGAGGTGACGCGCCTCCTTCACCGCGCTCTGGATTTCCAGCGTCACGCGAAGGATCGCGTTCTCGCGCGAGAATCCGCAATAGGCGCAGGAATTGATGCACTCGTTCGAGAGATAGAGCGGGGCGAAGAGGCGGATCGCCCTGCCGAAGTTCCGTCGCGTGAGCAGCGCGGAATCCCGGGCCATGGCCTCGAGCTCCGCATCGTTCTTTGCCTCCAGCAACGAGGCGAATCTCCGCAGGGTTGCGGAGGGCTGCGCCGGTTGAAGAATGTCCTCGGTCCTTGTCATCCTCCCTCCCCTTTACGCGCAGCGGCACCGGCTGGCAACAGCGGGCGGGCTTGCCAAGGCGGGGCACCGTCGAGTCCCCTGTCGCCCGCATGGCCGCGCAGACGATTTATCACGCCGTCATTCTGGGAGGGCTCCTGCTCATCCTCGCCAATGTGCTCGCGAATCTCGCGGTCTTCGATGCACTGCGTCCCTCCGCACCCCCGGCGAATCCGCCGCTGGTCTCCATCCTCGTGCCGGCAAGGAACGAGGAGCGGAGCATCGAGGCGTGCGTGGGTTCGCTGCTCCGGCAGGACTACCCGAACTGCGAATGGATCGTGCTCGACGATCATTCGGAAGATCAAACCGGCGCGATCCTCGCTCGCCTCATCGCGGCGGACTCTGGAGACCGCGCCAGGGTGATCCGGGGTGCGACACTTCCCGAGGGCTGGACCGGGAAGAACTGGGCATGCCATCAACTGGCGCTGGCTGCGCGCGGCGAGTTCCTTTTCTTTACCGATGCGGACACGGAGCATGAGCCCGGGACCGTGACGGCGGCAGTCGATTACGCGCTGCGAAATCGTGCGGGGCTGGTCTCGGCATGGCCGCGGCTAGTCACCGGAACGCTTGGCGAGAAGCTGATCGTGCCGGTGATCCTGCTCGTCGGCTTTGCCTTCTGCCCGCTCTGGCTGCAGCGCTGGATCCAGGAGCGCCCTGTGCGAAGCAAGGGACGCGACGTGCGCGGACTCGGAGTCGCAAACGGACAGTTCATGTTTTTCACCCGGCGCACTTACGATCGCATCGGCGGGCATGCCGGCGTCCGCTCGCACGTCGTCGAGGATGTCTCCCTCGGCAGGGCGGTTGCGGAGCGGATTCCCGATGGCGAGCGGCTCTTCAACTGCGAGGCGATTGCGTTCTCGCGCGTGAGGATGTACCGATCCTTCGGCGAGACGTGGGACGGCTTCACCAAGAACATCCGCGCAGTCTTCGACGATCAGCGGCTGGGATTCTGGCTGTTCGGTGTCGTCGAGGCGGCGTGCTTCCTCGGGCCGTTCGTGGCGCTGCTCGGAACGTCCGGGGCGGCGCGCTGGCTTGTCCTCGCACAGGTCGCGATCATTTTCCTGATCCGCATCGTGCTGGCCGCGCGATTCCGGACCAGTTGGACCGGCGCGCTGCTTCACCCGCTGGGAATCCTGCTGGTGCTGCTGATCGGGCTCAATAGCTGGCGTCGCTCCACCGGCTCCGGGGTGGTGTGGAAAGGGCGGACCTACAAGCCGCAGATCTGAACACGCCCGATGGTTCCCTGATGGTTCCCTTGCATTTCCCCCTATTTCCCTCATGATTGCCCCACGATGCAGTTGACCCTGCTCAAATCCAAACTTCACCGCGCAACCGTCACCGGAGCCAGCGTGGACTACCAGGGAAGCCTGACGATCTCCGAGGACCTCGCGGAATGCGTCGGCCTTCTTCGTTACGAGCGAATCCTCGTCAGCAACATGGCCAACGGCGCACGGTTCGAGACCTACGTCATTTTCGGTCCGCGCGGAGCGGGCGTGATCGAGTTGAACGGGGCCACCGCGCACCTCGGAGCGATCGGCGACCGGCTCACGATCATGAATTTCGCCCAGTTCACCCCGGACGAAGCCGAGCATCATCGCCCGCGCGTGGCCCTGCTGGACGAAACCAACAATGTCGTCCGCTACGAAGCCGGAGTCCTTTCGCGCTTCGAGGAAATGTTCGCGTAACGGACATCCCTTCGCCCGCGCCTCCCTCTGTCACTATGAAAGACTTCCTGCTCCATCCGTTTGCGCTCGGCTTCTACACGGGTTGCATTTTTCTCTGCATCTCCCTCTACCATCACTTTCGCCTGAAACTAGAGCATTCACGCTACAAGAAGATGCTCAGCGACAGGCTGGAGATCGATGCAACGAGCTTGGCGAAGCAGAAGGCGGAGTTCGATTCGCTCCGGAAGGAGAACGAGAATCTCCGGATCAAGGTGCAGACCCTGACCGGGCAGCCGGAGCAGAAGCTCGCGAGGGAGTTGGAAATCTTCGCCCGCGCGGAGAAAAAGATGACTGTTGCCGCGCCGGGATTTGCCGCGCCGTGGGAGCAGGCGAAGCAGGCGGCGCATCAGGAACTCGCCGAAGAGGAGACTGGAAAGGCTGCGCCGCGCCGCCTCTTCCAGCGCTTCTTCGGCGGTGCTGTCAGTTCCGGGAGCGAACCGGTCCGACCACTCCCGCCTTCCTCGGAGCCCGCGAAATCCCCGGCACCGACGGCGGGTTGACAGGCACGGCCGCGGCTAGCGGTCGCACTCGCCCATCACAAAGTCGA
>JBEBGK010000014.1:0-15501 GCA_040081515.1 Chthoniobacteraceae bacterium | reverse complement strand
CCGCATCCACTGGCAGCCCTTTCACGATGCCGTGCGGCGGCTTGCTCCGAACGCGATCCTGTCGGTGGACATCACCCAGGCGCTCGGTCGCGTCGTGCTCGACTGCCCTGGCGCGGACATCCTCATTTCCAGCACGCACAAGTGGACCCTCGGCATCCACGGCGGTTGCATCATCGGAATCCCATCGGCGGGCGCCTCCCGGCTCACCACGCGCGCGGGCGGATGGCTTCATCTGGAAAATGCCTTCGACACGGATCGTTTCGAACGCGCGGCGACCAAAAGCGGTGCCGCGAGCTTTTCCGTGGGGATGCCCAATTTCGTCGCGCTCTATGCGCTGAATGCGTCATTGCGCTACTTGGATGCCATCGGCGTGGCGGCCATCGCGGCGCATGCGGACCCGCTCGTCGCCGAGGCCGAGGCCGGCTTGCTCGAACTCGGCGTGAGACCAATGTGCCCCTGGAATGGCACCGGGATTCTCGCCTTCCAGCATCCGCGCAGCGCGCAGCTTCATGCGGCCTTGGAACGCGAGAATGTGCATGTCATGCACAACGCGGGCCGCATCCGCATCGCGGTGCATGGATACAATACCAGGGAGGACATCCGGCATTTCCTGAAAGTGCTCGCAACGCTGCTGAAGGGAGCCTGACCCGCGCCGGCTTTTCACCCAATCATTCAACCCGCCATGCACACGCCTCCTCACATCCCACGCCGGAGCTTCATCCGCGCCGCCGCACTCGCAACGCTTGCGCCGGCCGTGCACGCCGCATCCGCCGGCAAGGACGGCGAATGGATCGATGCGCACGTCCACGTCTGGACCCCGGACACCGGGCGCTATCCGCTCGCGTCCGGCTTCAAAGTGGCGGACATGAAGCCCGCCAGTTTCACCCCTGCGGAGCTCTTCGCCCACTGCAAGCCCGAGGGTGTGAGCCGCGTGGTGCTCATCCAGATGAGTTACTACCAATCGGACAACCGATACATGCTCGACATGATGGCTGGGCACCGCGGCACTTTCAGCGGCGTGGCCATCGTGGATGAGAAGAAAGCGGACGTGCGCGACACGATGAAGTCGCTGGCGATGCAAGGCGTGCGCGGCTTCCGGCTCTACACGGACAAGGAAAAGGCCGAAGCGTGGAACTCATCGGAGGGAATGAAAAAGATGTGGACCTACGGAGCGGACGCCGGGCTCTCCATGTGCCTGCTCGCCAATCCCGACGCGCTTCCGGCCGTGCACCGCATGTGCAAGGCGTTTCCAAAGACTCGCGTGGTCATCGATCACTTCGCGCGCATCGGCGTGAAAGGATCGGTGGAGCAAGTCGATCTCGACAACCTTTGCCGCCTCGCGGAATTCGATCACGTGTACGTGAAAGCCTCCGCTTTCTATGCGCTCGGGGAAAAGCGGGCACCTTACACCGATCTCGGGCCGATGATCCGCAAGTTACGCGACGTCTATGGCGCCAGTCGGCTCATGTGGGCGAGCGACTGCCCCTTTCAAGTGCAGGGAGCCCACACCTATGCCGATTCCATCGCGCTGATCCGCGACCGGCTCGATTTCCTGACCGCGGACGAACGGCGCTGGATGCTGCGGCGCACAGCGGAGAAAGTTTTCTTCGCGTGAGCCCCGGCTACGCGAATCGCTGGATGAAGTCGCGATAGAACTCGAACGCCTGTTCGACCTGGGCCAGTTCGACGAATTCCACGGCGGCATGCGCCTGATCGATTTGCCCCGGACCGAAGACGATGCTCGGGATGCCCTGGCGCGAAAGCTTGCTCGCATCGCTGCCAAACGGCGCGCCGCAAAGCGTCCCGTCGAGACCCATCCGCGAGAGAATGGCGGACGCAAGTTTCGCGGGTGGGGACCCAGCGGGAGTCTCCATCGCTTCATCGATGAGCATCGGCGGCTCCACGAGCGCATCGAGCGCCGGCGCCTCAGACTTCAAGGCATCGAGAAGGTGCTGATAGTGCGAGAGCACCCCGCTCACGGTCTCGCCCGGGAGCAGACGGCGATCGATCTCGATGCGGCAGAGGTCAGGCACGGCATTCACCTGCACGCCTCCTTGAATGACGCCGACGTTCAGCGTCGCCGGCCCGAGCAGCGGATGCTCGTGCGACGCGAGGCGACGGTGGTCCTGTTCGAGCGCGAGGATAACCCGGGCCATGTGGTTGATGGCATTCACCCCGAGGTGGGGCTTGCCGCTGTGCGCCGCCTTGCCACGCACCACGATGCGCCACCGCAGCACTCCTTTGCTCGCGATGACAGCGCGCAATCCGGTCGGCTCGGCGACGACCGCCGCATCGCCGGTGAGACCCTCGCACAGCTTCGTCACTCCCCGGTACGAGAACTCCTCGTCTGCCACCGCGGCGAGCCACACCTCGCACGGCGGCCGGATGCCGTCCTCATGCAACGAGGCGACCGCGTGCATCATCGCCACGAGCCCGGCCTTGGTGTCGCAACTGCCCCGGCCGTGGAGCCTCCCGCCATCGATCCGCGGTTCGAAAGGAGGAATGCTCATGCCCTGCACGCTCGCGGTATCCATGTGCGCCTCGAGGATGACGCGCCTCGACGAGTCGCAGCCGGGCAGCCGCGCGATCACGTTCGGCCGGCCGGGAAAGACTTCCTGCTCCCAGACCTCGATGTTCCTTTGCTCGAAGAACCGCCGGACCGCATCCGCGATCTCGCGCTCACCCGGACCGCCCTCGTACGCCGGGTTCACGCTGTTGATACGCACGAGACCGGCAAGAGTCTCGACAAGAGAAGGAACGCTCATCGGCCCTCAGCATCGGCTTTCGCGAAGCGTCGCGCGAGCACGAAGCCCGTCCGGCGCCGGACGGGAGTTCACCCGGCAGCGCCCGCCGTGTCCGCGGCGCGAAAAATGCATCTCGTGCGCGGGATGCCGATTACCCGCCGACCGAGACCAGTCCGCCGCACGGAAAGCCCGAGATCCGCCAGGAAAACCACGCCGGAACGGAATAGTCTATATTTCCGATAGACAATTGGATATTCTCCTGCTTCACTCTGGATCCCGTTCGATTTCATCCACCTTCCGCTTGTTGATCTGACCCGTTCCCATGGCCGATTTCTCACAGCATCCCGCCTATTCCCGGCTCTACCCGGCGCCGAAAGCCGACGAACCGCCCGCGTTTTTCCCGGACAAGGTCTCCCAGGCCGATCACGCGCACCTCGACCAGCTCGAGGCCCAGAGCGTGTACATCATCCGCGAGGCGTTTCACTTTTTTAAAAACCTATGCATGCCATGGAGCATGGGGAAGGATTCGAACGTCCTCATCTGGCTCTCGAAGAAGGCATTCGGCGGTCACATTCCCTACCCGCTGCTGCACATCGACACGACCTACGAGTTCCCCGAGATGCTCGAATACCGCGACTGGGCGGTGAAATACCACGGGCTGAACCTCATCGTGAAAATCAATGAGGACGCGCGGGCCGGCCGCGGCGAGTACGCGGCGCGCGGGCCGATCGGCTACGAGACCGCGGACCCGGTGACGGTGACGCACGAGCTGAAAACCGCCGCATTGCAGCAGGTGATGGCCGAGCACAAGTGGGATGCGCTGATCACGGGCATCCGGCGCGACGAGGATCCGACCCGCGCGAAAGAGCGATATTTTTCCCCGCGCACGAAGGATTTCGAGTGGGACTACAAGGATCAGCCGCCGGAGTTCTGGAATCAGTTCACCACCTCCTGCGCGGCCGGCGAGCACGTGCGGGTGCAGGCGCTGCTCGACTGGAGCGAGCGCGACATCTGGATGTACATCCAGCGCGAAGGCATCCCGATTCCGAAGATGTATTTCGCGCGCACGGGCAAGGACGGGAAAAAATACCGGTTCCGCTCGCTCGGCTGCTGGCCGATCTCCGGGCCGGTGGAGAGCAACGCGGACACCATCGAGGCCATCGTCGAGGAACTGGCACACACCAAGACCACCGAACGCGCAGGCCGCGCGCAGGACCATCACGAGCGCAACGCGATGCAGAAACTGCGGGCCAAGGGATTCATGTAGCCGCACGGAGGGCGTCCCGCCTTCCCGGCAACCCATCCCAGCGACCATCACTCTTCCACTTTCAAGCTCCACCCTATGCATCTCGACAATTCCAAACGGCTCCGCGTGGTCTTCGTGGGTCACGTGGACCACGGCAAATCGACCCTGATCGGCCGCATCTTCTACGACACCAAGTCGCTGCCCGACGGCAAGGTCGAGCAGATCCGCGCGGCCTGCAAAGAGGAGGGCATGGAATTCGAGTACGCATTCCTGCTCGATGCGCTGCTCGAGGAGCAGGCGCAGAACATCACCATCGACACGACGCAGATCCAGTTCCAGACGGCGAAGCGTCCGTACGTGATCATCGACGCGCCTGGGCACAAGGAGTTCCTCAAGAACATGATCACCGGCGCGGCGAGCGCGGATGCGGCGGTGCTGCTCATCGCGGCGAACGAGGGCATCCGCGAGCAATCGCGGCGGCACGGCTATCTCCTCTCGCTGCTCGGCATCAAGCAGGTCGTCGTCGCGGTGAACAAGATGGACCTCGTGGACTTCCAGCAGGACGTCTTCGAGCAGGTGGTGAAGGACTACACGGCGTTCCTGGCGGAGATCGGCCTCGAGGCGCGCGCATTCGTTCCCATTTCCGCGCGAAGCGGGATCAACGTCGCATCCCGGAACGGCGAGCCCTCCGCCGTCAGCAATCCGAAATCCGGAATGCCCTGGTTCACCGGCCCGACGATCACCGACATGCTCGATTCCTTCGAGCCGCCGAAGCCGCTGAACGATCTGCCCCTGCGTTTCCCCGTGCAGGATGTGTATCGCTTCGACGACCGGCGCATCATCGCAGGCCGCATCGAGGCCGGATCGCTGAAGGTCGGCGACACGCTGACCTTCTCGCCGGGCAACAAGACCGGCGTGGTGAAGAGCATCGAGACCTGGAACGCTTCCGTGAAAACATCGGCCACGGCCGGCGAGAGCATCGGCATCACGCTCACCGAGCAGATCTTCGTGGAAAGGGGCCACGTCGCCTCGCATGAAGGCGAGCCGCCGCTGGAGTCAAACCGCTTCAAGGCGCGCCTTTTCTGGATGGGCAAACGCGACCTGCTCATGGGCGAGCGCTACAAGCTCAAGCTCACCACACAGGAACTCGACGCCGAGGTCGTCGCCATCGACCGCATCATCGACGCCTCGACGCTGGAGACCGTGCAGGGCAACCGCCGTCACATCGCAAAAAATGACGTCGCGGAAATCACCATCCAGACCCGCGGCGCGCTCGCCTTTGACAACGCGGATCGCAATGCACTGCTCGGGCGGTTCGTATTCGTGGACCAACGCCAGGTCGCCGGCGGCGGCATCATCTTCGGCGGTGTGTACTCGGAACGGAGCAAGCCGAAATCCGCGAATATTTTCTGGAGCGAGGGCGAGGTGACGCAGGGCCAGCGCTTCGCGCGCAACGGACACAAGGGCGCCGTCGTGTGGCTCACAGGGCTGAGCGGAAGCGGAAAGAGCACGCTCTCGGGCGCGCTCGATCGCGAGCTGTTCAATGCCGGCATCCAGACCTACATCCTCGACGGCGACAATGTCCGCCACGGCCTGAACTCAAACCTCGGATTCTCCCCCGAGGATCGCGTGGAGAACATCCGCCGCGTGGCGGAGGTCGCGCGATTGATGGCGGACGCCGGCGTCGTGGTGATCACGGCGTTCATCAGCCCCTACCAGACGGACCGCCGCCGGGCGCGGCAGATCGCCTGCGCCAGCGGGATCGATTTCTACGAGGTGTATGTGAATGCGCCGCTGGAGATCTGCGAGCAGCGCGACCCGAAGGGCCTCTACAAGAAGGCGCGCGCCGGCGAGATCAAGCAGTTCACCGGCATCGACGCGCCGTATGAGGCCCCGACAAATCCCGAGGTCGTCGTCGAGACCGGCAGGCTCTCCGTGCAGGAAAGCATCGCGCACATCCTCGAATTTCTCCGCCCGCGGATCCACGTGGAGGCGGAGTTCGAGATCTAGCGGCGGACGCAGGGTCGCGCGGAGCAGGATCGGACGCGTCTTTTCATTTGC
Organism: Chthoniobacteraceae bacterium; assembly: GCA_040081515.1. GTDB lineage: Bacteria > Verrucomicrobiota > Verrucomicrobiia > Chthoniobacterales > Chthoniobacteraceae > SXWH01. The sequence goes on along the minus strand of JBEBGK010000014.1, from coordinate 9,450 downwards.
CGAAATCCGCGGACATCGTATCCGTTGCGCCTGTCTTTTATGCCGAAACTCCAGCCTATCCTCGCCATCGCGGTCGGTCTCTCCGCCGCCGTTACCACGCTCAACGCCGCCGATGCCCCGCCCGCCGCCGCCATGCGCGCCAAGGCAAAAGCCATCTTCCCGCCGCTGCCGGACAAGATGCCCGGTGCCGAAAAGGACACCCCGGCCCTCGTCGAACTCGGCCGGAGGCTCTACTTTGAAAAAAACATCTCCGCGAACCGGACGCAGTCGTGCAACTCGTGCCATCAGGTCGAGCCCGGCAAGGCCGGTGTCGATAATCTTCCCACCTCGCCCGGTGCCTTCGGAAAACCGGGCGGCCGCAACTCGCCGACGACCCTGAACGCCGGTTTCCACATCGCGCAATTCTGGGATGGCCGCGCCGCCACGCTCGAAGATCAGGCCAAGGGCCCGGTGCTGAATCCCGGCGAGATGGCGATGCCCGACCCGAATGCCGTCATCGAGCGCCTCTCGGCGGATGCCGGCTACGTCGCGGGCTTCAAGGCCGCCTTCCCCGGCGACCCATCCCCGATCACTTACGATAACTTCGCCAAGGCCGTCGCCGCCTTCGAGCGCACGCTCGTCACGAAGGATCGCTACGACGACTTCGTGAAGGGGGATGACAAGGCGCTGAGCGCCGCGGAACTCAAGGGCCTCGACACATTCATCAACACCGGCTGCATCACCTGCCACATCGGGGCCACGTTCGGCGGCCACATGTATCAGAAGATGGGCCTCGTGAATCCCTACGAGAACAAGGACGACGTCGGCCGCTTCGAAGTGACCAAGAACGAGGCCGACAAGTATTTCTTCAAGGTGCCCTCGCTGCGGAACATCGCGCTCACCGGCCCGTATTTCCACGACGGCAAGGCGGCCACGCTCGAGGAGGCCGTGACGAAGATGGGCTGGCTGCAGCTCGGCAAGAAGCTCACCGAGGACGAGGTGAAATCCATTGTCACCTTCCTCAACGCGCTTTCCGACAAGGAGCGCGGCGGAGCGAAAAAGACGGCGGCACGATAGCGCGAAGCACCGGGGCTATTCCCCGCGCAGCCAGCGGATCAAGAGGTCCAGTTCCCTCGCACTGAGGCGGCTTGTTTCGCCGAAGGCGGGCATGCGGTCATTGCGCTTTCCGTAAAACCGCTCGTGCGCGGGGTTCTTCGTGAACTCGATGAGCCATTCGTGCGAACCGTAGCCGGTAAAGTCGGGCGCCTTTCCACCCTCGACTTCGTGGAATTTGTGGCAGTCCGTGCAATCGAGCGTGAGGTCGCGGAGCAGCTTGCGCCCTTCCTCGATGATCGCGGCATCACGTTTGTCAGCGTCGCGTTGTGCGGGCAGCTTTGCCTCGGCGCTGAGGGCGACGATGATCTTTTCGAGCTGGACCTTTTCCTCCGCGCCGTACGCCGCGACGTCCTCGAGGATGAAGCGGACCATGCGGCTCTTCTTGTCGCCGGGCTTGGGATGCACGAAGACGGTGCCGCCGAAGTATTTCAGCGTCTCGATCTGCGCCGGGTCCATGAAGCCGCGGAGCCACTCGCGCGAGCCGAACCCGGCGAGATCGGGCGCGCTGCGATCCTTGTCAGCCACAGGCTCACCGAGTCCGTTGTGTCCATCGTAGGTGTGGCAGCTCGCGCACTGGCTGGCGAAAAGCCGCGGGCCCTGCGTGAGCGGATCGTCCCGCAGCAGCGCGAGCGCGCCCTCGGTGGGGATGCCTTTTCGCGAGATGGCCAGCTCCTTCGCCCGCGCGGCATCCTTTCGCGCCTGCGCAACCGCGGCGTGGTAGTGCGTGTCCCCGGCGTCGTGCGCGAAGGCCATGGCCGTCAGCACGCCGAATCCCGCGAGGCCGGCGAAGAGCACGAAAAGGTTGAAGCGATGCCCGAGCTTCCAGCGCCCGAGCAGCGGCATGAGCATGAGGAGCAGGAAGATGAGTCCAGGGATGATCAGCGATCCCCAGATGATGCGCTCGCCCTCGAAGAATTTCAGGAACTGGAAGAGCGACATGAAATACCAGTCCGGCCGCGCGGCGCTGTACGGCTCGGCGGGATTCGCGGGCGCGCCGAGTTCCGCGCCTTTGAACCACCACACGAGCCCGAGCACCGTCGCCACCACCGCGAGACCGGCGATGGCATCCTTGAGCACCTGGTCGGGCCAGAACATCGCATCGCGCTTTTTCTTCGGGAGCTTCGCGGTGAGCCCATGCTTCCGGAAAAGCGCGACGTGTCCGGCGATGAGGAGCACCATGAGCGCCGGCAGGACGCCCGCGTGCATCGCGAAGAATCGCGTGAGCGTGTGGTGGCCGTAGTTCGCATCGCCGACGACGAGCCGCTGGAGGCTGTCGCCGATGAATGGCACGCCGGAGATCAGATTGGTGACAACCTTCGTGCTCCAGTATCCGCGCTGATCCCACGGCAGCAGGTAGCCGGTGACGGAGATCGCGAGCGTGAGCATGAGCAGCCCTAGGCCGAACCAGAAATTCATCTCGCGCGGCGCCTTGTATGCGCCGTCGATGACAACCTGCATGAAGTGCAGCACGAGCAGCGGCACCATGAGTTGGGCGGTGAAATGATGGATGCCGCGCAGCAGCCAGCCGGCGGGCATCACGTGATTGATGTAATACACGCTCTCCCACGCGCTCTGCGCGCTCGGGCTGTAATTCATCCACAGGAAGATGCCCGTGATGAACTGCACCGAGATAGCGAGCGTGAGCGTGCTGCCCCACACGTATCGCCACCGCGCGCCGCCGGGCACGTGCTCGTAAAGCGCGCCTCGCACGAGCTTGCGGAATCCGGTGCGGTCGTCGAGCCAGTCGAACAGCGCCTTCATGCCACGGGCAGCTTCTCCCTCACGCCCGCCTTGAAGTCCTGGAACTTCACCCACACCTCGCCGTTTTCGTGAATCGCGACCTCCAGCGTGTCCAGCCCTCGCGCCGAGGGACTCGGCGGAACGATCGCGCCGTCATGCGAGAAGGCGCTGTTATGGCACGGGCAAAAGAACTGTTTCTGCTCCGCGCGCCACTCGACCGAGCAGCCGAGGTGCGGGCACGCCGCCTGAAACGCGCGGACCGTCTCCCGGTCGAGGCGTTCCAGAAAAACCGAGCCGACCGCATTTCGCGCATGCCGCGTCCACGCATCGGTGCGCTCGATGAAGACCTGGAACAGCCGCGGCGGCGCGCCGATCGTGAGACCGTCGAGCTTTGTAAGCTGCACCCACGAGCCATCCGGCGCGGGCCGTCCGAGCGGGCCAAGCAGCACGGTGACCCCGGCGGCGACGGGCGCGAGCACGCAAGCGCCGCCGAGCGCGACGCACGCGGCGGATTTCAGAAACTCCCGGCGATCACCCGCGGGCGTTTCCTTTCCATCTTGGGGAACTGACTCTTGCGACATCGCGCGGAAGCTGACGGACAGAGCGCGGGAAAGCAATCGCCCGCTACCGGACGTACGGCATCAGCCCGTGGACGCCGCCTTCGCGGCCCCAGCCGCTTTCCTTGTAGCCACCGAAGGGGCTCGTCGGATCGAATTTGTTGTACGTGTTCGCCCACACCACGCCGGCGCGCAGCTTGGAGACCATTTTGAAAACCTTGCTGCCCTTGTCGGTCCACACTCCGGCGCTGAGGCCGTAGGGCGTGTTGTTCGCGCGCTCGATGGCTTCCTCGGGGGTGCGGAAGGTGAGCACGCTGAGCACGGGGCCGAAGATTTCCTCCTGCGCGACGCGATGGCTCGCGGTGACGCCGGTGATGACGCTCGGCGGAAACCAGTATCCGCGCCCGGGCAGCGCGCATTGCGTCTGGAAAAGTTCGCCGCCCTCGGCGACTCCGGCATCCACGAGGGTACGGATTTTTTCGAGCTGCGGCTTGGAATTGATGGCGCCGATGTCGGTGTTCTTGTCCAGCGGATCGCCGACGCGCAGGGTGGCGATGCGGTCGCGGAGCTTCCGGAGGACGGTGGAATAGACGCCTTCCTGCACGAAGAGTCGCGAGCCGGCGCAGCAGACGTGGCCCTGGTTGAAAAAGATGCCGTTCACGACGCCCTCGACGGCCTGGTCAAGCGGGGCGTCGTCGAAGACGAGGTGCGCGGCTTTTCCGCCGAGCTCGAGGGTGAGCTTTTTCGCGGTGCCCGCGACGGATTCTGCGAGCAGCTTGCCGACATCGGTGCTGCCGGTGAATGCGAGCTTGTCCACACCGGGATGCTCGACGAGGGCACGCCCGGTTTCGCCGGCGCCGGTGACGATGTTCACGACGCCATCGGGAAGCTCCGCCTCCTGGAGGATCTGCGCGAGGTGCATGGCGGTGATGCTCGTGGTTTCGGCGGGCTTGAGGACGCAGGTGTTGCCGCACGCGAGGGCGGGCGCGAGTTTCCACGCGGCCATGAGGAGCGGGAAATTCCACGGGATGATCTGGCCGCACACGCCGACCGGGCGCGGGTCGCGGCCGGGGAATGCGTAGCGCAATTTGTCCGCCCAGCCCGCGTGATAGAAAAAGTGCGCGGCGACCTGCGGGAGATCGAAGTCGCGCGATTCCTTGATCGGCTTGCCGCCGTCGAGCGTCTCGAGCACGGCGAGTTCACGCGCCTTTTCCTGGAGGATGCGCGCGATGCGGTAGAGATACTTCCCGCGCTCGCGGCCGGGCATTTTACTCCAGACCTTGTCGTAGGCACGACGCGCGGCGGCGACGGCGGCCTCCACGTCGGCGGCATCGGCGCGCGCGATCTCGGCGAGCTGCTTTTCGTTCGCGGGATTCAGCGAGGGGAAATAGCCGCCCGCTTTCGGCGCGACGAATTTCCCGCCGATGAAAAGCTCGTACCGCTGCCGCGGCGCGACAGCGATGGCCTCGGGCGCGGGCGCATAGGCCCACTTGCCGCCGAAGTTCAACTGCCGCTTGCGAACCGGAACGACGGGATGCGCCGGCGGCTCGACGATGGCAACTGCGCGGGTGCTGCGGGAGGTCTTGCGGGGCATGCGCGGAGGATGGGAGGATGAACTGCGGATTGCAAATCGGAAGCCGTCAGCCCCGGCCGCCGCGCGTCAGTGCGCGTTCTCCGCTTTGCAGCAGCCGCTCCCGACGTCGCAGCAGCCGCCTTCCGGCGCGGGTTCCCCGACGACGCGGACGGCGAATTTCATCTCCTGGAAGCCGATCTGTTCGCGGACCCGGGCGATGAACTGCTCGGTCATCACATCGGGCGGGGTGGCGCAGTCGAGTTGGAGCCGGATGGGCTTTCCCGCGAGGTGCGGGAAGGCTTCGGTCATCTCGCCGTCGAGGGCGAAGCTGAGGTAGGCGTTGATTTTTTCCTGAAGCTGGAAAAGCCGGTCCTCGGAGCCGTCCCACAGGCGGGGCTCGACCATGATGAGGACTGCCTCGCCGGTCTCGCCATCGAGGGCGAGGGCATCGAGGCTACGCGGGTTTTCGACACCAAAGGCGTCCGGCTTTGCGGGATTTGCGCCGGGTTCGGGCGCGTGGTGCTGGCAGCAGGAGTCGCTCACAATGCAAAGGGATGGACGAACGGCCGCGGTCTGTCAAAAACGGAAGCGATGAAAGCGATCCTTGTGCGGGCCTTTGGTGGCCCGGAAGTATTGGAACTGGCGAATCTGCCGGCCCCCCGGCCCGGCCCGGGCCAGGTGGTCGTGCGCCTGATGGCGGCGGGGGTGAATCCGGTGGATACCTATATAAGATCCGGCAGCTACGGCCGCCTGCCTGAATTGCCCTACACGCCGGGGACGGACGGTGCGGGGGTGATTTTCGCAGTGGGTAGCGGGGTTCCGCCCAGCGTGCAGGCCGGGCAGCGGGTGTGGGTGAGCGGAAGCCTGGGCGGGACTTACGCGGAATCGGCGCTCTGCGAGGCCGGCCAGGTGCATCCACTGCCGGACGGCGTCTCATTTTCCCAAGGCGCCGCCCTCGGTATTCCATATACCACGGCGTGCCGGGCTCTTTTTCAAAGAGGCGGCGGCAAGACGGGCGAGACGGTCCTGATCCACGGGGCAACGGGCGGGGTCGGGGTGGCGGCGGTGCAGTTCGCCCGGGCCGCAGGTCTGCATGTGGTGGCCACCGGCGGGAGCGATGCCGGCCGGGCGATGCTCGCGGGGGCGGGCGTCGCGGAGGTGTTCGATCACGGCCTGCCGGACTACCCGGAAGCCGTGCTCCGGGCGACCGGCGGGAAGGGCGTGGACCTGATCCTCGAGATGCTCGCGAACCAAAACCTGCCCAAGGACCTGACGATGCTGGCGAGGTTCGGGAGGATCGTCGTGGTCGGGAGCCGGGGGCCGGTAGAGATCCACCCCCGGGACATCATGGTCCGCGATGCGGACATCCGGGGCTTGGTCGTCTTCAACGCTCCCGCTCCCGAGCTCGCCGAGTGCCATGCCGCCATCGATGCCGGCCTTCGAGCCGGAACGCTGGCCCCGGTGATCGGGATGGAGTTCGGACTGGGGGAAGCCTCTGCGGCGCATCGGTTTTTGATGGAGGCCGGGCACCGCGGAAAGATTGTGCTCCGTTGCGCCGAGCTGGGATGAGGCGGAGTTCATTTTCGGTTGAAGTAGAGGCCCGCGCCTGACCACCGTATCGGAAGCCGCCAAACCGGTTGAGTTTGCCGCGCTACGCCGCGGACTGGGCTGAAGGCAGGGCAAGAAGTTATTCACAGCTATTCGCAACGTGGTTCGAAATTTCCAAGGTGGGCAAAAAAAAGCTTGCACGATCACCGGAGACCCCTTACCGAGGCGACGTTGCCGGGTCTCCCTCACGGGAAATCCGACGGCAAGACAACCAAAACACCACCACTAAACAACACGTAACAACATGAAAGCACACACCATCACCACGTTCGCGGCTCTCGCGGCGGCCTGCCTCGCAGGGACTTCCGCCTACGCCGGAACGCCCGTCAAGCCCGGCAAGCCGGTCAAGGAAGTCATGCAGGAATCCTGCATCACCGGCGACATCGGCATCGACGTCACCAGCAACTACATCAGCAAGGGCGTCGTCTGGGAGAACCAGGGCCTCATCCTGCTGCCCTACGCGAACCTGCACTTCCGCGTCGCTCAGAACGTGGGCCCGATTGACTCCGTCACCGTGGACCTCGGCATCCAGAGCGTCTACACGGACAACCGCACGAACGCGCTGCCGTTCGGAACGACCGGCAACTGGCTGGAGTTCAACTTCACCGCCGGCGTTACGCTCGCCATCGATAAGCTGAGCGTGAGCCCTTACTTCAAGGTCTACCAGAGCCCTTCGGACGTGTTCCTCAACACCTACACGACCGGAGTCCGTCTCGCCTATGACGACACGGATCTGCTCGGCGACTTCGCCCTGCATCCGTATGCGTTGGTCGAGCTCCAACTCCAAGGCAGCCGTGGTAACAACTTCAACGTCTTCGCCGGACCTGGAACCTTCCATGGCCGCGGACAGTACTACGAAGTGGGCATCACGCCTGCCCATAGCTACGGTGACCTGACGCTGTCGCTGCCCATCAAGGGCGGCTTCGGAACCGGTGGTTTCTACCTCGGAAACCGCGGCTTCGGGTTCTTCTCGGTCGGAATTGACGCGGAATACGCGCTCAACTTCGTTCCGGAGTGCCTCGGCAAGTGGTCGGTCCACTCGGGCGTCACCTACGTGCGTCTCGGCGGCACCAACACCCTCATTCCCGGCAACCTCGGAGCCGGCACCGGTGCGGCAGGCTTGGCGCCCGCCTTCTTCAGCCCCGGCACCGCAGTTGCCAATGACAACAACCAGATTGTCTTCGGCGGCGGTCTCAAGGTTGCGTTCTAACGCATAGAGACATCCGTTCTTGATTCACTCCCCTGGGGCGGCAACGTCCCAGGGGAGTTTTCTTTTGCGGGGAAAGGGGCACGGGAATCCCCCGGGTCGTTGCCGGAAAATCTGTTCGCATTCCCGCGCGCGACCTTCTACACGTGCGCTCGCCTTTCAACCATCCAGCCCATTCCAATGAACTTCCGCCTCCTGTCCGCCCTCGTCCTCCTGCCTTCGTTCGCCCACGCCCATCCCGGGCACGGGGGCGGCGATTTCAGCGGCGGCTTCGTGCATCCCTTGCTCGGCCTGGATCATGTGCTGGCCATGGTCGCCACCGGCCTGTGGGCTGCGCAACTCGGCGGCGCGGCGCGCTGGAGACTGCCCGTCGCTTTCGCCACCGCGATGGGACTTTCCGTGGCGCTCGGAGCCGCGGGCTTCACGCTGGCCTGGACAGAGGCCTGTATCGCCATCTCGGTGCTGTTCCTCGGGTTTGTCCTCGCGGCGAAAGTGCGCGCAATCCCCGCCGCCGCCGTCGCGCTGGTCGCCGGCGGCGCATTTTTTCACGGGCTCGCCCATGCGTCGGAGATGCCCGCAGCCGGTGGCATGCCCTCCGCCGCGGGGCTCCTCCTCTCCTCGGCATTGCTCCAGATCGCCAGCCTCTCGGCCGGCACCGCGTTGATTTCCGCAGGCCGGAGCCGCTCCCTGCGGTGGGCGGGCGCCGCGATCTGCGCCTCCGCCCTCTGCCTGGCAGCCGCCTGACCGCCGGCGCCGCGCTCCCCACGGTTGCGTTGGCCCCGGCGCGCCGCGAAGTCGCCCGCCCGCGGGTGAAGTATTCGCGCTATCCACACCGCGATGGCATACGTGCTGCTTAATTCAGGCCCGTAACTGCCCATCTGCATGAACTTCCTTGTCGTTGACGATAACCGGCTCCTGAATCGCTTCCTCACCACCTATCTGCGCGGCAAGGGCCACAGTTGCTCTTCGCTGTCGGACAGCTCGAAGGTGATGAGCTGGCTGGACCTGAATCCCTGCGACGCCATCATCCTCGACATCGGCATGCCGAAGATCGACGGCATTGCGCTCACCGGCATGATTCGGGAAAAGCACGCGACGCTCGCCATCGTGATGTTCACCGGGCTCGGCTACGACGAAGAGGCCATGCAGGCTGCGCGCAAGGCTGGCGCGAACGGTTACGTCAGCAAGGGCCTCGGGCCTTCGGAAATCTACTCCGCGCTGATGCGGGTCCTCAATCAGAGCACTCCGCAACCCGCCGTCCCCGCCCAGCATGTCGCGTAGGCGTCCGCCCGGCCTGCAAATCCGGCCCCCGTCTGCGGGCTATGAGCGCAACCGGTCGAGGAGTTTCCGGAGTTCCCTCGCCTCCCACTGCCCGGGGGCATTCGGCTTGTCCAGGTATCCATAATTGAGGACCGAGCCCGCGCAGGCCAGCGCCAGCCGGGAGACCTGCCCGAATTTCCCCATGCCCATCAAGGCGCGCGGACCCGCCGCCGGTCGCGCCGCAAACTCGAGCAACCGGGCCAGCGAACGTGCATCCCCCGTCATCACGGCCAGTTTGAAGACATCGGCGCCCTCTCGAAATGCGCGGCGCTGCCTCTCCGCCATCCGCGCGAGCGACGGCATGGAATGGAAGTGATGATCCGACACTACCACGCCGACTCCTTGATATC